>JAFWBZ010000033.1 GCA_017537105.1 Clostridia bacterium
CAGCTCCATCGCCTCTGCGGGCTCCAGCCGCACGCAGCGGGACATCTTGCCGGGGATCTCGGCGGCGGGCTCCTTCAGGGCCTCGCCGGCGGGGGTGAGGGCGACCATCAGGTTGCGCTCGTCCCGGGGATCGCGGGCGCGGGTGATGAGCCCCCGCTCCTCCAGCTTCTTGAGCACGGGCGTCAGCGTGCCGGAGTCCAGGAGGAGCCGTTCGCCCAGCACCTTCGAGGTGACCTCCCGGTGCTCCCACAGCACCATCATGGTGATGTACTGGGTGTAGGTCAGGCCGATCTCGTCCAGGAAGGGCTTGTATTGCTTCACGATCTCCCGCGCGCAGGCGTAGAGGGGGAAGCAGAGCTGGTTTTCCAGCTTCAGCGCGTCATACTTGCTATCCATGGCGTGCAGGCCGGCTCAGCCGAGCTGGGCCCGGGCGAAGGCCGCCGCGCTGCGGCAGTCCTCGTCGTTGGGGCGGTTCTTGTGAAACAGCGTCCAGGTGCCGGGGCAGTGGAAGAAGTCGTCCGAGACGGCCACGCCCACGTCCTCCGCGGCGGCCTTGATCCGGCCGTGGGTGGAGCGGCCCGAGGCCGAGGTGGACAGCACCGCGATCCTGCCGATGTCCCGGGCGTTCTGCCGCAGGAAGGCGAGGACGGACTTGTCCGGGCCGCCGGCGTAGACGCTCGCGCACAGGAACACCATATCGGCGCGGCCCTCCATGGGCTCGCTGACCGGGCGCGCGGCCACGCCCACTTCCGCGGCCACGGCGTCCGCCAGCTTCTTCGTGTTGCCGCCGCGGCTGAAATAGCGAACCTCGACGGTCATGTCAGGCACCCGCCTTCTCTTCCTCGTAGGCCTTGCGCACGGCCTTGGCCAGCTGGTCCGCGCAGGAGGTGGGCCGGCGGCCGCAGGTGTTGCCCAGCAGGTAGGATTCGACCTTGTCGACGGTCCAGCCGTCCACCAGCTTGGAGATGGCCTTCAGGTTGCCGTTGCAGCCGCCCATGAACTCGATGTTGCGGATGACATCGCCGTCGATGTCAAAGCTGATCAGCTGGCTGCACACCATTTCGGTGGGATAATCGTAGCGCATTACAGGATCGCCTCGACTTTCTTCGTCACGCTCTTCATGTCCTCGGTGGGCTCGAAGCGGTCCACGATGTTGCCCTCGCGGTCCACCAGGATCTTGGTGAAGTTCCACTTGATGTTGCCGTTGTTCTTGTAGTCCGGGTCCATCTTCTTCACGATGGGCTTCAACACCAGGCTCATCGGGCCCATGCCGAAGCCGCCGAACTTCGTGTTCGCGGTCAGGTACTTGTACAGCGGGCTGGCGTTCTCCCCGTTGACCTCGATCTTGGAAAACTGGGGGAAGGTGATGCCGAAGCGGCCCGTGCAGAAGGAGTGGATCTCCTCGTCGGTGCCCGGCGCCTGGTCGGCGAATTGGTTGCAGGGGAAGTCCAGGATCTCCAGACCGTCCTTCTGATGGGCCTCGTACAGGTCCTGCAGCGCGTCGTACTGCGGGGTGAAGCCGCATCCGGTGGCCGTGTTGACGATCAGCAGCACCTTGCCCCTGTACTGCTCCATGGAAACCTCGCTGCCGTCCCGGGCGGTGATGGTGAAATCGTAAATACTCATGGATGACCCTCCTTTTTCAATCAAGTGCAATTCGATTTGACACAATTAATTATAGCCGAGAAACCTCCGCCTGTCAAGGGGCGGAGGTAAAGAGTGCGTAAAATGTGGGGCAGACGCTCACAGCGCGGCCCGGATGGCGGCGAGCAGGTCGTCGAAGTCTTCGAAGGCGGGCAGATCGGGGTTGTCGCGCTTGATCTGCTCGGTGGAGCGGAACAGGAAGCCCGCCTTGCTGGCGCAGATCATGCCCAGGTCGTTGTAGCTGTCGCCGCAGGCGATGGTGTCGAAGCCCACGGACTGCAGCGCCTTCACGGTGGAGAGCTTGGACTGGGCGATGCGGATCTTATAATCGGAGATCATGCCGTCCGGGGCGACCTCCAGCGCGTTGCACAGCAGCGTCGGCCAGCCGAGCTTCTCCATCAGCGGCTTGGCGAACTGGGTGAAGGTGTCGGAGAGGATGACCGCCTGGGTGGTGGCGCGCAGCGCGTCCAGGAAGGCCTTGGCGCCGGGCAGCGGGTCGATCTTCGCGATGGTGGCCTGGATGTCCTTCAGGCCCAGGCCGTGCTCCCGCAGGATGCCCAGCCGCCAGCGCATCAGCTTGTCGTAGTCCGGCTCGTCCCGGGTGGTGCGGCGCAGCTCGGGAATGCCGCTGGCCTCGGAAAAGGCGATCCAGATCTCCGGCACCAGCACGCCCTCGAGATCCAGGCAGACGATGTTCAGGTCGCTCATGGTTCAGCCCTGCTTTCGTGTTTGATGGGGACAGTGTAGCACAGCTTTGTGAAGTTTACAAGGGGCGACTTTTTCGATCGGGACCCGCGGAAACCGGGCGCACGGGGCGCGGGGAGGACCCTGCGATACATGAAAGGTTTATAAAGTAGGGAAGATAGGGCAATTAATAAAGTAAGTTTTTTCAAAAACCGACCAAATATATTATGAACAGACTGGTTTTTTGGTTGACATTCACGGTCTGCTTTGATAAAATATCCGTAAAGGCGGAGGCGTTGACGCACGGGAGCGCGCGGGGCAGGCGCGCTTCCCTGCTTTCACCGGAAGGCGCCCGCCCGGGACGCCCGGCGCGGCGCGCCTGTAGAAAACCGGCACAATTGATTCAAACGTGCGAAAATGTGCAGGAATCGCTTCAAACAGAACGCTATTTTCATATTTGTGAAACACTTGTGCAACGACATGCGCGTATAATGAATCGTCAGTTGTCAAATCACAATGCAAGTCCTTCGATTTTGACAGAGAACCTGCAAAAAATAATAAAACGAAAGGCAAAAAGGGAGACGGGAGTATGAACACACTGCAGGCGGGCTTTGCCCGGGTCAACATCACCCCGCCGATGGGCATCGGCATCCGCGGATACTTCAAGGTCCGCATTGCGGACGGCGTGCTGGACGAGCTCGAGATCAACGCGCTGGCGGTGGGCGACGGATCGCGGAGGGCCGTGCTGCTGTCCATCGACAACTGCGGCTTCAGCACCGCGGCGATGGACTGGTTCCGGGCGGGCATCGCGGAGCGGACGGGACTTCCGCGGGACGCCATCTTCCTCTCCTGCACGCACACCCACACGGGCCCGTTCATCCTGCTGGAGGGCGAGGAGCACCACGGCAAGCCCGCGGACGCCACGATGATCTACGAGTATTCCCGGTGGACGCGCCAGCGGGCCATCGACGCCGCGGCGTTTGCGCTGGAGGACCTGAAGGACGCGCGGATGGGCTTCGGCATCGGCAATGCGCCGAACGTGGCCTTCATCCGCCGCTACATCATGAAGAACGGCGAGATCCGCACGAATCCGGGCGTGAACAACCCGGAGGTGGACCGGCCCTGCGGCGACGTGGACGAGCGCGTGAACGTGCTGCGGTTCGACCGGCCCGGCGCGGAGACGCTGCTGCTGGTGAACTTCGGCAACCACCCCGACGTGGTGGGCGGAAACAAAATCTCCGCGGACTGGCCGGGCTTTTTGCGCAAGCGCGTGGAGAAGAGTCTCGACAACGTCCGCTGCGTGTTCTTCAACGGCGCCCAGGGCGACGTGAACCACGTCAACGTGTTCCCCAGGGGCGGGGACCTGAACGACATGTTCCTGGACTTTGACGACGTGTCCCGCGGCTACGGCCACGCGCGGCACATCGGCAACGTGTTGACCGGCGCGGTGCTGCAGGTCTACGACAAGGTGGCGTACCGGGACGTGGACCGCATCCGCTGCCTGGAGAAGCGCATCTCCGTGCCCTCCAACATGCCCGCGCCGGAGGACCTGCCCCGGGCGCGGCAGATCAACGCGCTGCACCAGGCCGGGCGGGACGAGGAGATCCCCTTCAAGGCCATGATGCTGACGACCGTGGTGGCGGAGGCGGAGCGCATGCTGCGCCTGGAGCACGGCCCGGACCACTTCGAGATGCCGCTCTCGGGCGTGGCCATCGGCGACATCGCGCTGCTGGGCGTCCCCGGGGAGCCCTTCACCGGCGTGGGCCGCGGGCTGAAGACCTCGCAGGACTGGGCGGCGGTGCTGCCCTGCTGCCTCACCAACGGCGGCGAGGGCTACTTCCCGATGCTGGATGCCTACGAGGAGGGCGGCTACGAGGCGCGCAGCTCCCGCTTCAGGGCCGGCACCGCGGAGAAGATCGTCGAGGAGGGCCTCCGGCTGCTCCGGGAGATGAAGGGCTGACGGAGCGGGATCCCATGGATAACGGGCGTTCCGGGGTTTCAAGGGGCGCTTGATTATAGAGAAAGAAAGGATGGGAAAGACAATGAAGAAGTTCCTGGCACAGTTGCTCGCAGTGGTCCTGGCGTTGAGCCTGATGACCTGCGGCGGATTCGCCCTGGCGGAATCCGACACGATCGAGATCAACTTCGTCGCGGCGCAGTATTCCGACGCCACCGAGGCGTACATGCGGAAGGTCTGCGAGGCGTTTGAAGCCGAGCATCCGAACATCAAGATCAACCTCGAAGTCATCGGCTGGGACAGCATCTCCACCACCGTGAACACCCGCGTGGCGAACCGCCAGGCGCCCGACCTCTACAACGGCGGCTCCGCCAGCCAGTTCGTCGCGGACGACCTGCTCTACAAGCCGGAGGACATCATCTCCGATGAACTGAAGGCCGACTTCTACGACGTGTTCTGGACGAACAACATCGACCCGGACCTGGGCGAGGTGTACCAGATCCCCTACGTCGCCTCCGTGCGCGCGCTGTACTGCAACAAGAAGCTGATGGACGAGGCCGGCGTCACCCCGCCGAAGACCTGGAACGAGGTCCTCGAGGCCTGCGAGAAGATCAAGGAGTTCTACAACGGCGACGTCTACGCCTGGGGCCTTGACGCCACCACCACCGAGGGCCAGACGACCGTGGCCTACTACTGCTGGAGCAACGGCGGCGGCTACGTGGACGAGGACGGAAACTGGATTCTCAACTGCGACGCCAACGTGGAGGGCTTCGAGTACATCAAGGAGCTCTACGACAACGGCTACACCAACGAGAACCCCACCTCCGAGACCCGCGACGACCTGCAGAAGCTGGTGGCGAACGACAAGCTGGCCATGCTGGTGACCGCCTGCTTCTTCCCGGCGCTCTATCCGGATACGGAGCTCTACATCTCCGACATCCCCTACAACGACGCGACCCAGTCCGCCTCCTCCACGCTGGGCGTGCAGGACGCGCTGATCTTCTTCAACGAGAACGCCAAGGCCACCAAGGACAGCCCCGAGAAGCTGCAGGCCATTGCGGACTTCTGCGACTACTTCTACGCGGCCGACAACTACACTCCCTTCATGATCCAGGAGGGCCTGCTGCCCGCCACGAACTCCGGCGCCGAGAAGCTGGCCCAGGACGATCCGGACAAGGCGGCCTACATGAGCGTGCTGGAGGGCGCGAAGTTCTACGCCCGCAGCAAGCAGGACTGGAGCGACGGCGCCTATGCCATCATCGATGCGGCCCAGAACATGCTGACCGGCATGCAGACCGCCCGCGAGGCGCTGGACGAGGCGCAGGCCGTGGTGGGATAATCCGCGACGCAGAACGATCTTGCGGGGATGGGGGCTCTGCCCTCATCCCCCTCCATGGGACTGTCAACAGCCCCTGTACATATCTTCTTGGGATCGAAGCCGGAATGCCGGGGCCCGGGCGGGGGCGGGATGCGCCGCCGGGGCGCGGCCATGACAGATGAGGTGGGAAGCATTGAAGAAGAGATCGAACGGAAAGATGAAGCTGGCACAGTTTGAGGCCTATCTGTGGATGCTGCCCACGCTGGCCCTCATTTCGATATTCGTGCTGTTTCCGGTGCTCGAATCGGTCTACATGAGCTTTTCCAAGGTGTCCAAGGCGGGGTTCATCAAATCCTTCGGCACGCTGGAAAACTATCAGTATGTGTTCAAGCAGCCCGTGTTTCCGCGGGTCATCCTCAACACCGTGGTCTGGACCGTGGTGATCGTGCTGATCAGCCTGGTGATCAGCATCATGCTGGCGGTCGTCCTCAACGAGCGATTCGCGCTGCGGAGATTCACGAGGACGATGCTGCTGTTCCCCTGGGCGACATCGGGCTTCATCACGGCCTGCGTGTGGAAGTACGCCCTCGACTACCAGTACGGCTCCCTGAACGCCCTGCTGGTGCGCACGGGAATCGTGCAGAAAAACATCAACTTCCTGGGCAATGCGGACTCGGCCTTCGCGTGGCTGATCTTCGTCGGCGTGTTTGTCACGGTGCCGTTCATGACGTTCACGCTGCTCTCGGGCCTGCAGAGCATTTCCATCGACTACTATGAGGCGGCGACCATCGACGGCGCCAACTTCTGGGACAAGCTGTTCAAGATCACGCTGCCCCTGCTTCGCCCCGCCATCAACGTGACCGTCGTGCTGAACGTGATCTACTGCTTCAATTCCTTCGTGTTTGTGCACACGATCACCGGCGGCGCGCCCGCCCACCGGACGGACACGATCATGACATACCTCTATTGGATGGCCTTCAGCAAGAACAACTACGGCCCGGCCTCCGCGATCTCCGTGATCGGGTTCATCGTGCTGCTGTTCTTCTCGGTGATCTACATGAATATCCAGATGAAGGAGGAGACCACATGAGCGCGAAGCCCTCCAAGCCGATGAAGATCGCGCTGTACGCGATTTCCATCGTCACCTGCGCGGTGATCCTGTATCCCTACGTGGTCATGTTCTTCTCCTCGGTCAAGGACATCAATGAGATCTACCGCATCCCCGGCACGATCTGGCCGGAGCACTGGAATCTCAGCAACTACATCACGGTGTGGCAGCACATCCCGCTGCTCTACTACTTCCGCAACTCCGCCATCGTGGCCTTCGGCGCCACGGCGGTGTCCATCTGCTGCGCCATCCCCACGGGCTACGCCCTGGCGCGGATGAACTTCCCCGGCAAGAAGGGATTCATGCAGTTCATCATCATCACCCAGATGTTCGCGCCGGTGGTGCTGCTCGTCGGCATCTATCGGGTCATGCTGACCTTCAGCCTCACCAACAACCTGTTCGGGCTGATCCTGCTGGTGGCGGCCTTCAACCAGGCGTTCTCCGCGTGGCTCCTGTCGGGCACCTTCGCGACGATCTCCCACGAGTTGGAGGAGGCCGCCACGATCGACGGCTGCAACCGCGTCCAGGCGGTGATCCGGGTCATCATCCCGCTGGCGGCGCCCGGCATCGCCACGGCGGTGATCCACGCCTTCATCGGCGCCTGGAACGAGTACACGCTGACGCTGGTGCTGATCAGCGATACCTTCAAGAAGTCGCTGAACGTCGGCATCCGCGCGTTCTTTGGCTACACCAACGTGGAGTGGTGGTACGTGTTCACCTGCTCGCTGCTCACCACGGTGCCCATACTGCTGCTGTTCCAGTTCGTGGACAAGCACATCGTGGGCGGCCTGACCGCCGGCGGCGTGAAGGGATAGTCGGGGCCATGCACGACGGAGCCGTCTCAAGCGGGACGGCTCCGCTTTTCTGTTGAGAACACACAGCGCACAGCAGACGGTCCTCTGTGTGTTCTGTGTGTTAAGTGTTCAATCATCGTTATCATCCTGTGGTGATTATACCATTTCCATTCATTTGGGAGTAGAGCCAGATAATATTAGGATGAATTAACCCAAACGAGGTTGAAGAAGGCGGAAAACGGCCTTACAATCACGGGCGGAAACCGTACCGTGTGAACAATGAGCGAGGAGGAGGAACACTGAAGAAGATTCTGTCCATCGCGCTGGCGCTGATGCTGGCGCTGGGCTGCCTGACGGCTGCCCTGGCAGAGGATGCCACGGTTTACGAGGCCACCACCCCCGGCCACAACGCGCCGATTACCGTCGCGGTGACCGTATCCGGCGACAGGATTGAGAAGGTTGAGGTACC
>JAFWBZ010000374.1 GCA_017537105.1 Clostridia bacterium
AAGTTCTTGGTGGAGAGGTTTTTGACCTCGAGGGCGACCTCGCCGATGGGCGCCTCCTCCTTGACGAACAGGTTCTGCACGTCGCGGCCCACCATGGCGGCGATGATGGTCTGCTCGGTGGCCTCCGAAGCCGCCACCGTCTTGACCATCTGGCCGTCGCGCATCACGGCGATGCGGTCCGCGATCTCGAAGATCTCGTTCATGCGGTGGGAGATGAACACGATGGCCACGCCGTCGGCGCGCAGGTGCCGGATGATGCTCAGCAGCATGTCCGTCTCCTTGTCCGTTAGCGAGGAGGTCGGCTCGTCCATGATGATGATCCGCGCGTGGGTCGAAAGCGCCTTGGCCACCTCCACCATCTGCTTCTGGGCGGTGGAGAGCCGACCCGTCTTGGTGCGGGTGTCCACGTCCAGGCCCACGCGATCCAGCAGGCGCCGGGCCTCCTCGTGCTGCAGCTTCTTGTCCACCAGGCCCTTCCGCTTCTTTTCGCGCCCGACGAAGATGTTTTCGGCGATGTTCATGTTGTTGAGCACGTTCAGCTCCTGGTAGATGATGCTGATGCCCAGCTGCCGGGCATGCAGCGGCCCGGTGATCTCGACGCTCTTTCCGTCCAGCAGAATCTCGCCCGCGTCCTTTTTGTAGACGCCGGACAGGATCTTCATCAGCGTGGACTTTCCTGCGCCGTTTTCGCCCACCAGCGCCAGGACCTCGCCGGGATAGACGCTGAGGCTGACGTCATCCAGCGCCAGCACGCCGGGAAACCTCTTGGTGATCCCCTTCATCTCGAGAAGGGGCGCTCTGATTTCTGCCATGCGGCAACACTCCTTGAAGCCATCTGCCTAAAATCGTTAATTCCGGATGGCTAACATATCATTCATATTATGACACTTGCCCGGTCCTTTGTCAATGCATATGTGCCACAAAACCGCCCAAAATATGCCATCTCTGGGAAAAGTCGAGGGAGCTTCCCCTTCTGCGCCAAAGGCGTCGGGATCTCTGCGATCACACCGACGCCTTCAGCCGTTCCTTGTTCGCGTACATGGCCTGGTCCGCCCGGTCGAATACCTGGGCCAGCCTGCCGTCCCTTCCGGGAAGGAAGTCCGCGAGTCCGCTGGCGACGATCGGACCGCCTTGCAGCGCGCTTTCCCGGTTGCTCGCGGCCATCTCCTCCATCAGCTCTGCGCGCCTTCCGTAGTCCTTGCCCCGCAGGATCGCCACGAATTCGTCGCCGCCGGTCCGGAACACCGGGCTGTGGCTGAACACGTTGCAGATGATCGCGCTGGCATCCCGGATCAGCTGATCTCCAGCCTTGTGTCCATGGGCGTCGTTGACCTGCTTGAGGCCGTTGACGTCGCACACCGCCACGGCAAAGGGCACAGCCGTCCCCCGCGCGATGCCCTCGTCGATCGCGGCCTCCGCTTCCACGTAGGCGTGCTTGCTCTTGACGCCGGTCAGCGCGTCCCGGTTGGCCTTTTCCCGGGCTTCGCTGAGTTCCTGCTCGCGCTTCATCTGGGCGTCCACATTGGCCACGCCGATGACGATGTAGGCGCTGCCCGCGCCAAACCGGACGGCCTTCATCCGATAGTACACGGGCTCGCCGTCCACAACCAGCCGGTAGACCAGCGAGTACGGCCTCCCGCCCTCCAATTCCTTCAGCAGAGTCTCCCTCCGCAGCGCGCAACGCACCCTGTCCTGATCCTCAGGGAAGACCACCTTCTGAAGGTTCCTCCGGCACTCCTCGAAGAAGTGCTCGCCGCTGAGCTCGATTTCCAGCGTTCCATAGGCGCTCTCGGCGACGAACTCGGTATAGCTCCCCGTCTCCACGTTGATGTGATAGATGCTCTCGAAGTCGCTGGACAGCGCGTGCGCGATGCTCAGAAACTCGCGGCTCAGCGCATGCGCCATCCCCGCTCCCATGGCCTGCCGCATCTGTTCATCCACATTGCTGATGCCGACGACGATGTGATGGCCGTCCCGGGCATTGGCGTCGACCGCCCGCAGGTTGTAATAGACCGGCGCGCCGTCAGCCTTCTGCCGATAGGTTATGGAGAAGGGGTCGCCGCTCATCAGTTGCTGCAGCAGCGCGTCCCGCTGCATCGACAGCGCCACGCGCGCA
>JAFWBZ010000375.1 GCA_017537105.1 Clostridia bacterium
CACGCAGATCAGCAGGCCGACCGGGATCCAGATGAAGGCGTAGTGCTGCATGGCCGAGGCCGACGAGACGGAATTGATGATGGTGCCCCAGGTCGCCAGCGGATGCTTGACGCCCAGGCCCAGGAAGGACAGCGTGGACTCCGTCAGGATGACGCCGCCCATGCCCATCGTGGCCTGCACGATCAGCTGGGGCATGATGTTGGGCACCAGGTGGTGGAAGATGCGGTCCTTCACCTTGATGCCGGTCGCCTCAGTCGCCACCATGAATTCCTGCTCGCGCAGCGTCAGAATCTGGCCGCGGACCAGGCGGGCAACGCCTGCCCAGCCCATGATGCCCAGCGCCGCCATCATGATCATCAGGCGAATGTAGGTATCCATGCGCAGGGCGTCCATCATCGCGCCCAGGATGATCATGATCGGCAGGGAGGGCAGGCAGTAGAAGATGTCCACCAGTCGCATGATGAACATGTCCACCCATCCGCCGTAGTAGCCGGACAGGCCGCCCATGATGACGCCCAGGAAGGTCTCCAGGAACACGACCACAAACCCGACCATCAGCGAGACGCGGCCGCCGTACATGATGCGGGAGAACACGTCGAAGCCGTCTCCGTCCGTGCCCAGCCAGTGCGCCCGGGAGGGCGTGTCAAACATGTTGATGACGTAGATGATCTGCTGACAGTTCACCACAAACTCGCCGGTGTCCCGCTGGCTGAGCTTCAGCTCCGTCTCCTGGTAGCTGAGATTGCCCGACTCGTCGTAGACGTATTCGCCGGTCTCGGTCTGCATGGGCAGGTCGTGGACGATGGTGCCCGTCTTGGCGCCGCTTGCTACCATCTCCAGCGTCTTCTCCGTCAGCGCCTCCTTGAGGCTGTATTCCATGGTGTCGTCGCCGTTGTAGCGGCGCACGGCATAGGGCGTGAGCTCCATGAATTCCCCGCCGGAGGCGCTGCTGATCACCCACTCCACGCCCCTGCGTTCGATGGTCCAGCTCTGGCCCTCGGCCTCGAAGGCTCCGTCTCCGCCGGTGGCCAGCAGCGCGGCCACGCGCATGCTGTCGGGCACCGAGGCGCCCACCTCGTAGGTGCTGAAGGTCAGGCGGCTGTACACCTTCGCCGGGGTCAGGTTCATCAGCCGGTAGACCAGCCAGGAGCTGCCCTGTTTGACCGGCGCATAGACCTCCCCACCGTATGCAAAGCTGCTTCCCTCGGCGAGCGCAGCCTCCAGCGCGGCCTCAAAGCCCTCCTCCATCGGATCGCCGGTGTACTGCAGACCATCGTAGGCCGCGGTGATGTCGTAGCTCTTGGCCTTGCCGCGGGAATAGGAATAGGTCACGCCGTCCAGCTCAAAGGTGCCGCTCTTGGCGTCCTTCTTGACGGCGTCCTGGATCGCCTGCTCCAGGCCGGCCACCTGCCGCTTGGCGTTCTCGAGCTTCTTGCCCACCATGCTGTAGGTGCCGATCACGGCCTCGGTGCTGCCGTAGGTGCACACCTCCTGGGGCTCGGCCGCAGAGAGCTGATAGACGTCGTCGGCCAGCTTTTCCGCCAGATAGCCGCTATCCTCGCCGATGACCACCTCGCTGTCGAGGCCCTCGGCGATCATCCGCTTGATGATGGAGTTCATCTTGTTGTTGACCGCGCGCTCGACGCCCGCGCCGCCGTCCAGATCGTAGCCGGTGTAGGCGGTGTTTTCCTTCACCATGCCGTAATCGACGTTGCGGGGCTCGTACTTGTAGAAGATCTGCTTCTGCCCGTAGGGGTAGAAGATCGGGCCCAGGAAGGAAAAGACGAACATCACGATCAGCATGATCGATCCGAACACGGCCAGCCGATTGCGGATAAAGCGCTTGAACACCTGACGGCCCGGGGAGAGCACCTTGACGCGGGACAGGTCGTCCAGCTTCACCTCTCCCCTGTTCTGCTGCTGTTCCTCCCGGGACGCAGCGCGCGCCTTCAGGACTTCGTTCAGATTGTAGGAACTCTTCATGTGACGCCCTCCTTTAGCTCAGCCGCACGCGGGGGTCCACCGCCGCGTACAGCAGGTCGGAGATCAGGTTGCCCAGCAGCGTCAGTATGGAGATAAATGCCAGGTAGAACATGATGAACGGGATGTCCGCCTGGGTCATGGACGTATACGAGGCGTAGCCAATGCCGCGGATGGAGAACAGCGTCTCGGTGATCAGCGCGCCGGAGAACAGGCCCGGCAGCGTGCCGCCCAGCATGGTCACCAGGGGAATGAACGTGTTGCGGAAGGCGTGGTAGTTGATGACCTTCTTCTCCGGCACGCCCCTGGCCCGGGCGGTGCGGATGTAGTCGGCGTTCAGCACTTCCAGCATATTGGTACGGGTGTAGCGCATCAGTCCGCCGATGCTGATGATCACCAGCGTGATCAGCGGCATCACGAAGTGCCTGGCCACATCCAGGAATTTTCCGAATTGGGACAGGGTCATGTAGTCGCGGCCCTGCATGCCAGAGAGATCAAACCAGCCGAGCTTGACCGAGAAGACGTACTTCAGCACCGTCGCGACGAAGAAGGTGGGCATTGAAATGCACACCATGGCCACCACGGTGGTAAAATAGTCTGTGAAGCTGTACTGCTTTCTTGCCGCCGTAATGCCCAGCGGTATGGCGATGAGAATTTCAAAGATAAAGGATACAAAGCCCAGCGCAAAGCTGTACCAAACCGTGTTGTGGAATTCCCTGGTCACCGGGATGGTCCAGGCCCAGCTGTCCCCCCAGTTGCCTCTGACGGCGTTTCCGAGCCACACAAAGTAGCCGCCGACCACGCCCTTGTCCATGCCGTACTGCGCGTTCAGGTCCTCGAGCCACTCCGCGTAGCTCTTCGTCGCACCGGGGCGTGACGCCAGTTCGCGCGCCTTCGTCTCCACATAGCCGGACGGCATGTTGTACATCAGCATATAGATAATGAACATGACGAAGAACAGTATCAATACGCTGTAGAGCAGACGTTTGACCGTATACTTGAGCATCGTGCTTCCCACTTTCTGTCAGGGATCCGCGGTCCAAACCTCCCGCATTTCCCGGAATAAAAAAACAACCATCTGCATGAACGGAGGGAAAGCCCTCCGTTCATGCAGAGTCAAAGCTGTTAAGCTATGCGCGTTCGATTCCCCGAAGGCTTACTTGAGAGCCAGGGTCTCGACCTCGGCATACCAGTTCCAGTAGGGGGTCATGTCCTGCGGAATGGTATCGATGTCCACGCGCTCAGTGGAGAAGGTGGTGCAATCCTTGCGCTGATACAGCGGCAGCTCGCAGCCCCAATCCATGATGATGCCCATGGCATCCTTGTAGATGCTCTTGCGCTCCTCGGTGTCGGCGCTGCTGCGGCCGGCCTTGATCAGCTCGTCCAGATCGGCGTCGTCCACGGAGTAGTGGTTGGAGTTGGTGCCGTTGCCGTGCGCGTTGGCGCCGGAGTAGACCTGGGTCATATCCGGGTCGACGGTGGACTGCCAGGCGGCGGCCCACATCATGGCGGTGTTGCCCTCCAGGGCGTTGTTCCACACGCTGGTGCCGACGTCGTTCACCTGCAGGGTGATGCCCAGCTCAGCCAGCACGTTGCTGGCGGCCACGGCCACGCCGTAGGCGGGGTGATCCTGCTGGCCCTGGCCGGGGATCATGACCTCATAGGTCGCGTTGACGTCGGTGAACTTGCCTTCCGCCTCGTCGAAGGTGAAGCCCGCAGCCTTGAAGTAGCCGATGGCGGCCTGCTTGGCGGCCTCGTAGCGCTGCTCCTCACTCATGGAAGCGTCGTAGATGTCGTTGCCGTCCACGTCCACGGAGTAGGCATTGCGATAGCCCTCGTCCGCCGGCTTGGGAGCGGCCCAGCTGGTGTTGGAGATGGGATACTGGATGACGGAGGCGCGGTCGCCGTAGTAGGAGTTGATGACGGTGTCGCGATAGACGGCCAGCAGGGTCATGAAGCCCTTGCGCAGCGCCTTGGAGGCGTCGGAGGCGGGTTCGCCGTTCACGTTCACCAGGTCGGCGTTGATGCCCAGGTAGCCGTAGCCGCGGTAGTCGACCAGCACAGTGTGGATCTTGTCGCCCACCAGATCATCGTTGCCGTTGGCGTCCTTGATGGCCTTCACGGTGTCGTCGCTGATGGACGGCACGGCGATGTCGAAGCTGCCGGTCACGATGCCGGGCACGTAGTCGGAGTCCACGGATTCCTGCATCAGCAGCACCGGAACCTTGGGCTCGCCCTTGTAATAGTAGGGGTTGGCCTTCAGAGTGACAACGCCCTTGTCATAGCCTTCGAAGACATAGGGGCCGCAGCCGAGGGGCTCGGTGTTCTTGGCCTTCACGCCGGACAGATCGCCCTTGGTAAAGCCAAAGCTGTTGTTCTCGTAGTCGTACAGGGAAGCGTCGCCGTAGTAGTGCAGGGGCGCCACGGTGAAGGCCATGTTGTAGATGGCGGTGGCGTCGTACTCGGTCATGTGCACGGTCAGGCTGTAGTCGCCGGTGCGGATGATGCCGGCGATGTTGGCGGCGCCTTCACCGGTGTTCACGCCGACCTCGTAGTCAGCGCCCAGCGCGGCGATGGTCAGGCCCAGACGGTCGGAACCGGCGGTCTCGGTGGCCTCGGCCTCCTCCACGGTGTCATAGGCGGCCACGATGGCATCCCAGAAATCAGGGGTGGTGGCGTCCTCCGCCAGCTCGAAGCCCCAGTTGGCGGCACAGGCGGCCACGCTGTCGTCGGCGGCGTTGTAGCCGTTGGAGATGCAGTAGTCGCAGATCTCCTGCGCGAAGGCCGCGCCGGCTTCCTCGTTGTAGAACTTCCAGAACTCGTTGTACTGCTCCTCGGTGTAGAGGTCGTTGGCCACATAGCCTTCGCCCTCGCCGTCCGCGAAGATCTTGCTGCCGCGGCTCTCCATGCCGCTGCGATAGGCCTCCATGCCCTCGATGGGCAGGGCGTAGATGGTGGAAGAGCCATCATAGGTGGGATCGCACAGCACGTAGATGCCGAAGATGACGTCGTCGATGGTGGCGGGCTCGCCGTCGGAGAAGACGATGTCATCGCGCATGGTCAGGTTGTAGTCAACGCTGCCGTCGTCGTTCTGTACGACTTCGACATTGCCCATGCCCTTGTATTCGTAATCGGAGCCGTTGTAGTCAACGGTCTCGCCGTCAATGCCGTTGTTGATCACAGCGCCGCCGCGGTCAGCCGCCAGCAGGAGCGCCTGGGTCAGGTCAACGACCTCCATATCGTAGGCGGTCGTCGCGAAGAAGGGGCTGAACTTCTGGCCGAAGGTCGAGGTGGCATACACCATCGCGCCCTCCGTCCGCTCCTCGGCCGCTTCCTCGGCCACGCCGCTGAGGGTCAGCGCACAGGCCAGGATCAGCGCGAGAACGAGCGCAAGAAGCTTGTTCAGGTTGCTCATGTTACTTTTCCTCCTTGAATAATATTATTATACGAATTGGACTTCGCATAACAGACAGATCATTCCGCCTTTCGGCACTTCAGCCGCTTCCAGAGGCGGTGGCAGCACAGCCCGACAGACAGCAGCACGGCCGCGCCCAGCGAAAAGGCGATGTCGCCGCGCAGCAGCGCCGTGCGCCGCAGCAAATTCACGCCCTCGCCCGCCAGCGCGATGCCCGAAAGCAGCGCGACAAAGAAGGAACAGGCGGGACAGCGGTTCTCCAGCTGATCGGCGTGCCGATGCTCCAGAGGCTCTGCAGTCCGCTGCGTCCGGAGCAGGGTGGCCGACATCAGTGCCAGCGGCACCGCTGCAAAGGCAAAGGGCAGGGACACCCACAGCGTGCGCGAAGCCGCAGACAGCGGCACAAGCGCCCCGACGAAGGCCAGCCAGCCCAGCGCACACAAAAGCAACGCCCGCCTCAGCAGGCGCCTCGCGGTCACCGCGCCCTCGGCGAAACAGTACGCCGCGCCGATGTATTCGTAATCTGTTTTGATGCGGCCGTGGCCGTCGATGGACTCGATCAGGCGATAGTCGCCCACATAGCGGTTTCTCGACACGCTGCCTCCACAAGCATCGCAGATCACACCACGATTTTATACCAATGTATCATAAATCTCAACCGATTATATCACAGAATCGGGCCAATGGCAATACCAAAATGCCGCCGATATGCGGTTCTGCGGGAAATATAACCATGCTGCCGGCCCTCGCAAACCGCGCACTGTCCAGTTATTTTTCCACAAACCGCTTTTTTCTGTCACCAAACCCCGCCCTTCCATATGGTATACTGAATACCCAGCTTGAACAGATCGGAGGCGTCTGCATGGTCATCTCCTACCAGCACTTGTGGAAGCTATTGGAAGAGCGGCACATCACCAGGAAGGAACTCGCCCGCAGAGCGGGCATCAGCGAAACGACCGTACGGAACATGGTGGCGGGGCAAAACGTGAGTCTCGACGTCCTGGGCAAGATCTGCGGCGCGCTGCACGTCGATCTGGGAGACATCGCCCAGTTCGTGCGCGCGTAGGCGCAGAAATGCCAAAGACACAGTCCGACGCGGAGCAATGACCGCGGCGGACTGTGTCTTTTTTCCCTGTTCTTCAGCGACCGGCAATCTCGTCGATCCTGGCGAGCTCCTCGGCGGTGAAGGTGTGGTTTTCCAGGGCCTTGAGATCCTCCAGGATCTGCTCGGAACGGGAGGCGCCGATCAGCACGGAGCAGACGTCCCCGTCCTTCAGGATCCAGGCCAGCGCCATGCCGGCCAGCGTCTGTCCGCGCTGCCGCGCCAGGTCGTTCAGCGCCCGAATCTGCGTGAGGCGCTCCGGCGTCAGGCTGGAAGCATTCAGGAAGCGGCCGTCCCGGGCGATGCGGCTGTCCTCGGGGATGCCGTTCAGGTACCGGTCGGTCAGCAGTCCCTGGGCCAGCGGGCTGAAGGCGATGATGCCCATGCCCGCCTCCCGGCAGTAGTCCTTCACGCCGTCCTCCTCGATGGTTCGGTCGAAGATGGAGTAGCGTCGCTGATTCACGATCAGCGGACAGCGCAGCTGACGCATGATCTCGATGGCCTGAGCAGTGTGCTCCCGGTCATAGTTGGAGATGCCCGCATAGAGCGCGCGGCCGCTGCGCACGATGTGGGCCAGCGCCTCCATGCTCTCCTCCAGCGGCGTCTCCGGGTCCATGCGATGATGGTAAAAGATGTCTACGTAGTCCAGCCCCAGCCGCTTCAGACTCTGGTCGCAGCTGGCGATCAGATACTTCCTGCTGCCCCAGTTGCCGTAGGGACCGTCCCACATGTCGTACCCGGCCTTGGAGGTGATCACCAGCTCGTCCCGATAGGGCCGGAAGTCCTCCCGGAGGATCCTGCCCGCGTTGGTCTCGGCGCTGCCGTAGACGGGCCCGTAGTTGTTGGCCAGGTCGAACTGGGTGATGCCGTGGTCGAAGGCCGTGCGGCACATCGCCCGCATGTTGTCGAAGTTGCCGTTGGAGCCGAAGTTGTGCCAGAAGCCCAGCGAGACCGCCGGAAACTTCAGGCCGCTCCTGCCCACCCGGTTGTACTCCATTTGGTCATAGCGCGCACCGCTGGCCGCATAGATGTTTGCGATATCCGCCATGGAATTGTCCTCCTGTCGTTCATAATCCGTTCAATGCTCCCGGGCGACGAGGACAATGTCTCAGCGCCCGGACAACCTGCCTGTCCGGCTATATCAGCGATCCGATAATCGAATATCCACCTGCCGCACATCCTGGGGGCAGTCCTCCAGAATGCCCATTATCCACCTCTTGACGACCGTCCTGGTCTCGACTCTGCGCCACTTTCGCGCCGCTGGCGCGCTGAGCATGGCCGCGCAGGTGTCCTCGCGCAACTGCGAGGTTATCACCGCTTCAAACGCATCGACGAACCACTGTATGGCGTCCTCGTCGTCCGCATAGGGCGTGTCCTGCAGCGTGCCCCGCGCCATGCCCTCCGCCAGGGCGATGGCGTCTGCCCGCATCTCCCGCCGGACCTGGTCACTGTACAGCGGCAGCACCTGCCAGCGCAGGGCGTCCTCCGTGACCTCCAGCAGCCCCGCCCAGCCGGGATAGGCGTGGGGCTGGCCCACGGTGATCTGTTGAAGCCCATCCACCTTCACGGCGGCAAAGACGTGATCATGGCCGCACAGGTACAGCTGCACGCCGCTGAGCGCGTCCACCAGCCCGGCCGCGCCGGGCGTCCGTTCCCAGCGCTCGGCGGGGAGTATCGGGTGATGGCCGCAGGCGACCACCGGAGTGCCCTCCGCAAGCCGTGACAGGGTGTCTTTCACCCACGTGCACGTACCCTCCGAGATGCCGCCCAGCGGCGCGACGCAGCCCTGCATGTCGTTGGTGTCCAGCAGGAGCAGGCAGATGCCGCCGCCGGTCATCACGGCACAGCTTGCCGAAGCCTCGTCCCGGCTGAACGCCTGGCTCCAGCCGCAATCGGCATAGAGCCCAATGAAATCCGATATGTCCAGCGTGACGTCATGGTTCCCTGGGATCACATAAGCTGGCCTGCCCAGTGATGCCAGGAAGGCCTTCACCCGATCATGCTCCGGGTCGCGCGCGTTGTTTGTGTTGTCGCCCAGCAGGATCACAGCGTCCACGCTCTGTGCTGCCGCCCGCAGCGCGGCCAGCGCCAACTCGTGCGCCTCCCCGTCCGCCGTCAGATGCAGGTCTGACGAGATCAGGAAGGTCTCGGCGCAACCGCCGGCGCAGAGCGCCAGCAGCAGGCAGATGAGCACAGTCATTCTCCGCTTCACAACCCCACGACCTCCCGAATCCTACTGGTTCTTCAGCTTTTCATAGCGCTCCTTCGCCAGCCGCGCGCCCTCGGCGAAAAGCGTCCGCGCATTCTCCGGGAACGTGCGCCGCAGCGAGGCGTAGCGCACCTCCCCGTCGAGGAAGGCTTCGTAATCCAGCGTCGGCGCCTTGGAATCCAGCTGGAACTTTGGCTCTGCGTTCGGGTTGTAGCGGTACAGGAACCAGTAGCCCGCCTCCACCGCGCGCTTCATCTCATCCTGCACCTTCGCCATGCCGCACTTCAGGCCGTGGCTCTGGCAGGGCGCGTAGGCGATGATGACCGACGGCCCTTCGAAGGCCTCCGCCTCCCGCATGGCCCGCACCAGCTGCGCATTGTCCGCGCCCATGGCCACCTGAGCCACATAGACGTTGCCATAGGTCATCAGCATGCCGCCGAGGTCCTTCTTCGGGCGCTTCTTGCCGGAGGCCGCAAACTGCGCCACTGCGCCCACGGGCGTCGCCTTGGAGGACTGGCCGCCGGTGTTGGAGTAGACCTCGGTGTCCACGATGAGCACGTTCACGTCCTCGCCGCTGGCGACCACGTGGTCCAGGCCGCCAAAGCCGATGTCATAGGCCCAGCCATCGCCGCCGTACATCCAGAAGGTCTTCTTGGCCAGCTGGTCCCGGTGCTTGAGGATCTCCCCCGCCCCGGCGCCGCCGTCCCGCTCCAGCGCGGCGATCAGCGCGCGGCTGGCGGAGGCCGACGCATCGATGTCCTGATAGGTCTCGAGCCAGCGGTCGATGGCGGCGTTCACCTCTGCGGCGCCGCAGGTCCGGCGATATTCCTCGACGCGCATCCGCTGCGCCTCGCGCTGCTGGCGCACCGCCAGCACCATGCCCAGGCTGAATTCGGCGTTGTTCTCAAACAGCGAATTCGACCAGGCCGGACCACAGCCCCGCCGGTTCACGGTGTAGGGAATGCCCGGCATGGCAGAGCCCCAGGCCTGGGAGCAGCCGGTAGCATTCGCCCAGTACACCCGATCGCCGTAGAGCTGGGTCAGCAGCTTGGCGTAGGGCGTCTCCCCGCAGCCTGCGCAGGCCGCGGAGAACTCCAGCAGCGGCTGGCGGAACTGGCTGCCCTTGACGGTATAGGGATCGAACACGTCGCCCTTCTCCGAAAGGGTCAGCGCATAGGCCCAGGTCGCCGAGGTGTCCGGCGCTTCGGCGACGGGCGTCATGGTCAGCGCCTTGTCCTTCGCCGGACAGACGTTCTCGCAGCTGCCGCAGCCGGTGCAGTCCAGATTGCTGACAGCCATGGCGAAGTACAGCCCTTCCGCCTGTTTTCCCTTCGCGGGAACCGCCTGCATGCCGACGGGCGCGTCGGCGCGCTCCGCCTCGCTCAGCAGGTACGGCCGGATGACCGCGTGGGGACAGACATAGCTGCACCTGTTGCACTGGATGCACTTTGCCGCGTCCCACACCGGCACGCGAGTGGCGATGCCGCGCTTCTCCCAGGCGGTCAGGCCCATGTCCATCACGCCGTCCTCGTAGCCCTTGAAGGCGGATACGGGCAGATCGTCGCCCTTCTGGGCGTTGATGGGATCCAGCAGCTTTGCGACCACCTCGGGCACTTCCCGTGCGGAAGCAGGCGCGTCCTCCGCGTCCCTCCAGCGCGCGGGCACGTCGATGCGCACCAAACCCTCGCTGCCCGCGTCGATGGCGGCCAGGTTCTTGTTCACCACGTCCTCGCCCTTGGCGAAATAGGTCTTGCGGGCGGCATCCTTCATGTAGCCCACGGCCTCTTCCACGGGGATGACGGGCATCAGGTGGAAGAAGGCGGACTGGAGCACCATGTTGAAGTGGTTGCCCAGGCCCAGCCGCTCCGCGATCTTCACCGCGTCGATGGTGTAGAGCCGCAGTCCCTTCTCCGCGATGTCCCGACGGGCCCTGGCGGGGAGATGCGCCTCCAGCTCCGAGGCATCCCAGGGGCAGTTGAGCAGCAGCGTGCCGCCGGGCTTGACCTCCCCGGCGATGTCGTATTTTTCAATGTAGGTGGGGTTGTGGCAGGCCACGAAGTCCGCCCGCTTGACGTAGTAGGAGGATCGAATCGGCGCGTCGCCAAAGCGCAGGTGGCTCTTGGTGACGCCAAAGCTCTTCTTCGCGTCGTACTCGAAATAGGCCTGGGCAAACCCGGGCGTGTGGTC
>JAFWBZ010000376.1 GCA_017537105.1 Clostridia bacterium
GACCGGATGCCGGTGGTGATGTTGAAATCCGTCCGCAGCCGGGCGTCCTGCTCCAGCCAGTATTCGTTCATGGATTCAACCCAGTCGATCCTGCCGTATTTGAAAGCAAAGAAGGCCACCGCCCGGTACACCTGGTCGTAGTCCTCCAGGCTGGTGACCCGGTAATACTCCGTCAGCGCCGCCCGCAGCGGCACCTCCAGATCGTCGTAGGGGCAGTCGCCGATGCCCAGCACGTTCAGCCCGTTGCGCCTGAGCCAGTCACAGAACTGCCAGTAGGTGTGGGGAAAGTTGGGGGAGATGAAAATGAAGTTCATGGAACATCCTTCCTTTGTGTGTCGTCAGAACGCGGACGCCATACAGGGCGTCCCTGCGGTCAATGCTCGCCCAGCATATAGGGCAGGAAGTAGCGCATTTCTTTGAACCACCAGGGCCAGTCGTGGCTGACGTCGTAGCCCCAGTAGTCGATCCAGGCGTGGATCCCTTTCTCGCGGAAGACCTGCTCCAGGAAGCGGAGCCAGGGCAGACCGTCGTCCTCCCAGGCACCCTGCCCGCTGCAGAGGATGATCTTGCGCTCGTTGTACATCTGGATATAGGGGTGATCCGCGGGCATGTTGGGGAGGAAGCGCTCCTGGCTGCTCTGGTAGAGCGTGCCGTCCATGTAGCCGCCGAAGAAGAAGTCCGTGCTGTACACGCCGGACAGGGCGATCATGCCGCAGAACAGGTCCGGGCGGCGCAGGAAGGTGATCAGCGAGTGGTTGGCGCCCATGCTGCAGCCGGTGACGGCGGGCGGCTGGGGATTGCGGCTGCGGATGAAGGGGATCACCTCATCCACGATGTAATGGAAATACTGCTCCTGCCGCGCGGCGCGGCGGGGCTTGTCGCCCTCCTTGTCGGACCAGCTCTCCAGATCCACGGTATCCACCACGAACAGCTGGAGCTTTCCGTCGTCCAGGAAGTCCTTCAGCTGATCGATCATGCCAAAATCCTCATAGTTGCGGCACATGGAATTCTGCGTGGGGAAGCCGAGAAACGGCACACCGCCCTGCCCGTAGATCATCATGTGCATATCCCGCTTCAGGCTGTGGCTGTAATGGGTGAGCGCTTCAACTTGCATGGTCGGTCGTCTCCTTCATAAGAGATGGGTGTATTGTATCACCATTTGCGTGATTTGTCCAGAACGGGATTTCGGCTCGCGTGAAAAACCTCATCGGGTCCCCAGCGAACACAGCGCCTCGTGCACAGCCAGCAGGTTGGCGGGGTTGGTGTCCAGGGGGATCTCGCAGCCCGCGGCGACGATGGTGTTGTCCGCCGTCATCGCGCAGCGCAGCGATTCACGGCGGACGTCCTCCGGCGTGCCGGAGAGCGCGACGGTGACCGGGTTGAAATTGCCGCAGACGCAGCCCCGGCCCCGCATCAGTGCCGCGGCGCGGGCGTAGTCCACCATGTGATCGACGTCGAGGATGTCCGCGCCGCTGTTCGCGATGCTGTCCAGGATGGGATTGGTGTTGCCGCAGATGTGCAGCTTGACCTTCGCCCCGGCGCGGTGGATGGCCTCAATCATGCGCCGCTCGTAGTCAAAGGCAAATTCGGCAAACAGGCGCGGGCCGATCAGGGAGGCCGCCGCGTCGCCGATGCCGAGGATCTCCGCGCCCTCTGCGACCTGTGCCAGCGCGAACCGGAGCTCCAGTTCGTAGCAGTATTCCAACAGCTCCCGGGCGGCCTCGGGCTCCTCCATCAGGAACATCAGAAAGGGCTGGACGTCCATGAAGTTGCACGCGGCGGCAAACGCGCCCTCGACCCAGCCCACGACGGGCACCTCGCCCCGGGCCTCCGACTTCAGGATGCGCACGGTTTCGATGCGGTCACGCATGGCGGGTCCGTCCCAGGGCTCGATGAGCCTGAGCTTCGCAAGATCCTCGACCTCCTGGATGAAGGGCACCGGGCAGTATGGCACACCCCTGTCGGGCACGACGACCTCCGCGCCGACGTCCCCGGGCTCCCGCACGGAATCGGAGATCGCCCAGAGGCAGTCCAACCCGTAGCGCTCGTAGCAGCGCAGCATGCCCTCGGCCAGGAGCCTGCCGTTTCGAATGACCTCGCCGTAGGTGTTGCCGGTCTCCTTCGCGGCGAACAGCATGACGATGTTCATGTTCGGAGGCCGGTCCACGGGCCTGCCCTCCAGGCGGTTCATCAGTCTTTCCATCGAGTTCATTGCGGAGCTTCCTTTCGAGGCGCCGCGGAATGGCGACTCCGCGGCGTGATCAAGCGCGCGACGCCTGGCCGAATCGGGCCAGGCGCCGCAGAGGGATTGGTCGTTTCGCGCTTACAGGCTCTCCAGCAGCTTTACGGCGGCGTCGGAGTAGGCGTTCAGCAGCTCCTGGGTCTTCTCGGGATTGCCGGACACGGCGTTGACGTACAGCTTGATCTTGGGCTCCGTGCCGGAGGGCCGCACGCACACCCAGGCCTTGTTCTCCAGCTCGAAGTACATGACGTTGGACTTGGGCAGCGTCAGCACCTCGGTCTCGCCGTCGCAGGTGGTGCGGATACTGGTCTGGTAGTCGCGCACGGCCACGACCTTCTCGCCGGCGAACTCCTTGGGCGGATTCTCGCGCAGCGCGGCCATGGTGTGCTGCATCTTCTCCAGGCCGTCCTTGCCGGGCAGCACGAAGGAAGCCACCTTGTCGCCGTAGTAGCCGTACTTCTCGTAGAGCATGTCGATGGCGTCGGCCAGGGTCTTGTTGTACATCTTCTTGTACCAGCTGGCGGCCTCGGCGATCAGCATGCAGGCGTTGACGCCGTCCTTGTCGCGCACGTCCGTGCCGGACAGGAAGCCGTAGCTCTCCTCAAAGCCGAACATGAAGGTGTTGCAGCCGGTGGTCTCGAACAGGTGGATCTGCTCGGCGATGTACTTGAAGCCGGTGAGCACCTTGATGAGCTTCACGCCGTAGTCCTCGGCGATGGCGCGGGCCATCTCGGTGGACACGATGGTGGTGACCGCCGCGGCGTTTTCGGGCAGTTCTCCGCGCTCCTTCTTCTGGGAGAGGATGTAATGCAGCAGGATGCAGCCGATCTGATTGCCGTTCAGAAGCCGCAGGCCGCTGTCGGTCATGCAGGCGATGCCCACGCGGTCGCAGTCGGGGTCGGTGCCCACGCACAGATCCGCGCCCAGCTTCTTCTGCATCTCCAGCGCCAGCGTGAACGCCCGGGGATCCTCCGGATTCGGCACGACCACGGTCGGGAAATTGCCGTCCGGCAGCTCCTGCTCCGGCACCACGTACACGTTCTCCATGCCGATCTCCTTGAAGATGCGGCGCACCGGCAGGTTGCCGGAGCCGTGCAGCGGCGTGTAGACGATCTTCAGCGTCTTGCCCATTTCGCGGGCCAGCTCGGGATTGACGGACAGCTTCTTGATGGCGGCGATGTAGGCGTCGTCCACTTCCTTGCCGATGTAGGTGAGCAGGCCCTTCGCGATGGCCTCCTGCTCGTCCATGGGCAGGGACTCGGCGTCTGTGGTGTCCGGCAGGCGGTCGGTGATGCCCTTGACGGACTCGGGCGGCATCTGGCCGCCGTCGGTCCAGTAGGCCTTGTAACCGTTGTACTGCTTCGGGTTGTGGCTGGCGGTGATGACGACGCCGGCGATGCAGTTCAGGTGGCGGATGGTGAAGGACAGCACCGGCACGGGCCTCAGAGACTCGTACAGGAAGGCCTTCACGCCGGAGGCCGCCAGCACCAGCGCGGTCTGCTTCGCGAATACGTCGGACTTGTTGCGGGAGTCATAGGCGATGGCCACGCCGCGCTCCGCGCCGTCCGGGGTGGTCAGAATGTACTTCGCCAGCGCGCGGGTCACCCGGCGGACGTTGTAGATGTTAAGGCGATTGGTGCCCGCGCCCAGTACGCCGCGCATGCCAGCGGTGCCGAACTCCAGGTCGCGGTAGAAGCGGTCCTCGATCTCCTTGGGGTCGTCCTTGATGGACAGCAGGTCGGCGACGGTCTCCGGATCGTCGGCGTAGTCCTTCAGCCACTGCTCATACAGCTTCATGGGTTCCATGGGGCATGACCTCCATTCATGTAATAGATATGTGCGCGCCGCAGCGGCGCTTGTCTCAGAAAATGACTGCCGCGCAGCATCCCTTGTCTGCGCGGCGCGTGCGCATCAGGCTTCCTTCGAGGCCAGATATGCGTTCAGCTTGTTCACCAGCTCGTCCACGTCGGTGCCGTGAGCAGCGCAGCCCATCTCCAGGCTCTCCATCTGGCTGAAGGGGCAGCCCATGCAGTGCATGCCGTATTCCATCATGATGGGCGCGGTGGTGCGGTCGATTTCGAGCACTTGGCCGATGCTCATCGTCTTGTCGATCGTTGCCATGTGTATAACCTCCAATAGTTCAGCGTGTCGGGGCTATCCGGCCCCAAATACAGTTTACAACAAATGCGGCGCGATTGCAAGGGGTTTCCTGCCATCCGTTAATGAAAACAAACCGTTTTTCGCCGGTTACGCGGCGACACCGCTGACCAGCAGACCGATGTAGACCGCGTATACCGCCAGCATGGCCGCGCCCTGCAGCTTGTGGAAGCGGCCCGTGACCAGCGGGGGTACGACCGCGATCAGCGACAGGCCCAGGCAGAAGGGCATGTCCAGCAGGAGGTTCTGCCGCAGGATGGGCAGCGCCTTGCCGGAGATCACGCTGCACAGGGGCAGGATCAGCGTCAGGTCGATGATGTTCGCGCCTATGATGTTTCCGATGGACAGGCTGGACTGCTTCTTGACCAGCGCCGTGATGGTGGTGACCAGCTCGGGCAGCGAGGTGCCCACAGCCACCAGTGTAGCGCCGATGATGCTGTCCGGCACGCCGAGCAGCTGGGCCAGCAGGGTGCCGTAGTCCACCAGCAACCGGGCCCCGATGACGATGCCCGCCACGCCGAACACGAACTTCAGGACGTTGACGGTCACCGTCCGGCGGTCACTGGCGGGCTTGTCCGCACCGTCGTCCCGGCGCATGGCCCTGCGGGCGCTGAGCACGGATTCCGCCATGGAGGCGACGAACATCACCAACAGCACGACGGAGCCGACCAGCGACAGGCTGCCCGAGGCGGAGAAGGCGAACAGCAGCAGGATGGCCGCCGCCATCATGACGTACTTGAAGGCCTGCTCCCGACGCTTGACCGCCGTGGCGAGACAGACCACGGAGATGCCCATGATGAGCCCGATGTTGGCGGTGACCGAGCCGACGGCGTTGCCCACGGCGATGCCGATGGAGCCGCTGGCCGAGGCCATCAGGGACACCAGCAGCTCCGGCAGCGTGGTGGCCAGGCTGACGATGGTGGCGCCGATGATGAACTTCGGGATGCCCGACACCTCCGCGATCCAGGACGCGGCGTCCACGAAGAAGTCGCCGCCCTTGATGATCAGCACCAGGCCCAGCAGGAACAACAGTATGATTGCGATGGCGCTCATGGCTTGAATCCCCCCTGAAACAAATCTTTGGGCGTAGAAAAAGACCCGCGGCGCAGCCGTTGCTGTGCCACGGGTCTCATTATTTAAAGCACGCCAGACCCCGAAGGATCGCGATTGTTGACGTGCTGCGCGTTGCCGCGCCAACTACTCCCCCATGCGGAAGCTATATTAGCACGTTCGGGGCCGGTTGTCAAATGAAGATTTGCGCACGGGAGAGATCCCGGCGCCTACGCCAGCCGCTCCCGCACCACGTCGGCGATGTGTCCCGCGACGCCGTCGATCTTCTGCTCGTCCAGTCCCTCGGCCATCACGCGGATCAGCGGCTCGGTGCCGGACACGCGCACGACCACGCGGCCGTCCTTGCCCAGCTCGTGCTTGCCCCACTCCACGGCAGCCTTGACCTCGGAATCGATATAGAAGCGGCGCTTGCCGTCCGGGGAGACCTTCACGTTGATCATCACCTGCGGATAGTGGGTCATGAGCTTCGCGGCTTCCTTCAGCGTGATGCCCTCGCGCTTCAGGTGGCACAGCAGCTGGATGGCGGTCAGCTGGCCGTCTCCGGTGGTGGCGAAGTCCCGGAAGATCACGTGACCGGACTGCTCGCCGCCGAAGCTGTACTCGTTCAGCAGCATCTCCTCCAGCACGTAGCGGTCGCCGACCTTGGTGGTCACGAATCGCAGCCCGTTCTCCTCGCAGAAGCGAGCGAAGCCCATGTTGGCCATGATGGTGCCCACCACGGTGTTCTTCTCCAGCTTGCCGCGATTCCGCATATCCAGGGACAGTATCGCCATGATGAAGTCGCCGTCCACCACGTTGCCGTCGCCGTCCACGGCCAGGCAGCGGTCCGCGTCGCCGTCGAAGGCGATGCCGATGTCCAGCCCGTGGGCCTTGACGTATTCGGACAGCGCCTCCAGGTGGGTGGAGCCGCAGCCGTCGTTGATGTTCTTGCCGTCGGGGGTATCGAACAGGATGTCCGCCTCCGCGCCCAGCTCGCTGAACAGCCGACGGGCGGTCATGGCGGAGGAGCCGTTGGCGCAGTCCACGGCCAGCCGCATGCCCTCCAGGGACATGGGCACGGTGGACTTCAGGTGATCGATGTAATCCTTGATGGCGGCGGGCTTGTCCTGCACCATGCCCACGTCGTTGCCGAGGGTCAGGTTCGGCGCCACGGCGTGGTCCAGCAGGATGGCCTCGATCTGGTTCTCCAGGTCGTCGGGCAGCTTGAAGCCGTCGCCGGAGAAGATCTTGATGCCGTTGAATTCAAAGCTGTTGTGGGACGCGGAGATCATCACGCCTGCATCCGCCTTGTACTTGCCCACCAGGTAGGCCACGGCGGGAGTGGGCACCACGCCCAGCTGGTACACGTCCGCGCCCACGGAGCACAGGCCCGCGGTCAGCGCGCCGGTCAGCATGCCGGAGGAGATGCGGGTATCCGAGCCCACGACGAAAATGGGGCGGCGGCGCGAGTTGTCGGAGAGCACCATAGCCGCCGCGCGGCCGATTTCCAGCGCGAGCTCGCAGGTCAACTTCTCATTGGCGACGCCGCGCACGCCATCGGTTCCAAAAAGTCTGCCCATAGGTTATTCCTCCCGGAGGACGATGTGGTGTTCGTCCTTGTAGATGTGTCTTTCGAGGATGACGCCGCGCACGCAACTGGTGGGATAGACGATGCAGTCGCGGCCCACCACGGTGCCGGGGTTCAGCACGCTGTTGCAGCCGATCTCTGCCCGGTCGCCCAGCATCGCGCCGATCTTGCGGCGGCCCGTGGGGATGCCCTCGCCCGCGTGGATCACGATGTCCCGCTTGTCGCTCTTGACGTTGGAGGTCACGCTGCCTGCGCCCATGTGGGCCTTATAGCCCAGGATGGAGTCGCCCACGTAGTTGAAGTGGGGCACCTGCACGCCATCGAAGAGCACGCAGTTCTTGAGCTCCACGGAGTTTCCGACCACCGCGCCCTTGCCCACGATGGCCGCGCCGCGCACGAAGCAGCAGTGCCGAAGCTCCGCGCCCTCGTCCACGATCAACGGGCCGTTCAGGCAAGCCGTCGGGGCCACCTTCGCATCCTTCGCGATCCAGATGTCCGCGGCGGGATGGTCGAACTTCTCCGGGTCCAGGGTCTCGCCCAGCTGCAGAATGAAGCCCTTGATGTCGCCCAGCACCTCCCAGGGGTACCGCCGATCGGCAAACAGCCCGGCCGCGCAGGTCTTTTCCAGGTCAAAGAGGCTGGATATTTCGAGATTGTACATGCTTTGCCTCCGTCCGTATGCGATGTGCAGCGCAGGACGCGCCATTTCAGTGTACGATTATAGCACGGAGTTTCTGACCTGTCAAATGAATACCCCGCGAAGGTCACGATTCGGGCGGAACTGGACCGCCAAGTACAAGCTGAAGACCGTGATGACGCGCCAGCTGCAAGCCACCAAGGGTTCTTTCTTCAGCGCAGCGGTCCCCAGGAAATACCACACAGGTGAATGGAAAAACCGTGGAAACCAACGCGAAGTATGTCGTCACGGTAACCTTTGCAGCCACCGGCCAGAAAATCTCCAGGACATACACGATAATGGAAAAACAGCCAGAGGAGAAAGAACAGCAAATCAGGACATTCACTTTCCAAGCGGGCCGCATAAAACAAAGCCATGCGGAAATCAGAAGCCGCCCTCCATTGCGGAAGGACGGCTGTCTTTGCGCTGGGCTTCAGTCCTTGACGATGTTGGCCAGAAGCACCAGGTTCGTATCGCCGGTGTTCTCGATGCCATGGCCGTGGCCGGAGAAGGTGGCGGTGCAGTCGCCGGCAGAGACGTCGCAGAATTTGTCATCGTCCTGGAAGCGGCCGTTGCCCTCCAGGATGTAGAACAGCTCGGTCTCGCCCTCGTGGACGTGGTAGCCGATGGACGCGCCGGGGATGAGCGTCAGGATGGAAAACACCCTGCACTTTTCCGGCAGCTGCGAGGAAAGGTCCGTAAACTGCACGTGCTTTTTGCCGCCGCGCATGTATTCGCGAATGCTGTGCGCCTGCTGGTTCCCGCGTGTGATCATGGATCGACGCCTCCTTGACGGTGCTGATTATGCAAAATGCCGATTTTTTTACATTTTGTATGGAATTCCGCGTCTATTATAGCCGTGCCGCGGCAAATATACAAGTAAATTCTTTTTTACACAAGTTGAATACAAGTTGCGGAGAAATATGCTATAATGTCGGCGTCGGCATCCTCGGAGCCGAACAAGGTTAACCCCGGTCGCCCCATTTCGTAGGGTATCTGCGCAGGGTGCGCGGCGATGCGCCGCGGCCCGGACGAACTCGAACGGAGGAATGCAAAATGAAGAAACTCTCCACCCGTGAATTTGTGCTGATCGCGCTGCTCGTCGCCATCCTGATCGTACTGGGCTACGTCAACATTCCCCAGCCGGCGGGCCTGTCCATCACCTTCAACATGATCCCCGTGGCCATCGCAGCCATCGCCATCGGTCCCGCAGGCGGCGCCATCCTCGGCGGCGCATTCGGTATCATCAGCTTTTTACAGTGCTTCGGCATCTGCGGCTTCTCCGGCATGGGCGCGGCGCTGGCGGCCATCAATCCCCTGCTGGCCTTCGTGCAGCGCTTTTTCCCGCGGCTGATCGACGGCCTCCTGCTGGGCTTCATCTACCGCTTTGTGAAGCGCAAACTCAACGCCTACGCCGGCTGCGCCGTCACCGGATTCATGGCGGCCTTCCTGAACACACTGCTGTTCATGACCTCCCTGGTCTGGATCTTCGGAGGCACCGAGTACATGCAGAACTCCATGGCGGGCCGCGGCATGCTGACCTACATCGTGGCGGCGGTGGGCGTCAACGGCGTGGTGGAGATGATCGTGTCCACCCTGCTGACCGGCGCCATCGGTGCGGCGCTGCACAAGTCCGGCTTTCTTCGCGATTCCCAGTGACCATCGATAAGGAGCATTGCCCATGATACTCACGCTGGATATCGGCAACACCAACATGAAGACCGCGCTGTTCGAGGGCATGGAGATGCGCCAGTACTGGCGCATCTCCACCAACCGAAACCGCACCTCGGACGAGTACGGCATGGCGCTCATCAACCTGCTGCACCACAACAACGTCGATCCGAAGGCCATCGAGGGCATTATGATGTCCTCGGTGGTGCCGCAGATCAACTTCACCATCGAGCACATGTGCCGCAACTACTTCGGCATGGAGCCGATGAAGATCGAGCCCGGCGTGAAGACCGGCATCAACATCAAGTACGAGAACCCCCGGGAGCTGGGCAGCGACCGCATCGCCAATGCTGTGGCGGCCTACGAGCTGTACGGGGGGCCGTGCATCACCATCGACTTCGGCACCGCCACGTCCTA
>JAFWBZ010000377.1 GCA_017537105.1 Clostridia bacterium
AGGTGGGCATGTTGCGGGCGCGCCACTTGCTGGTGGAGTTCAGCGAGATGCTCATCAGCTCGTGGTTCACGAAGGGGTTGTTGAAGCGGTCCTGCACCGCCGCGGCGAAGTTCTTGCAGTCCTCCTTGTCCAGCGGCAGGGTGGGGATGACCTCTTCATAGAGCATCTTGTTCATGTAGCCCAGGATGTCCTCGTCGTGCATGCAGTCGCGCACGATGTCGTAGCCCGCCAGATAGGCGCCCAGCACGAAGCCGGTGTGCGCGCCGTTCAGGATGCGGACCTTGCGCTTCTTGTAGGGGGTGACGTCCGGCACTACGATGACCGGAACGCCGGCCTTCTTGAAGGGCAGGCGGTCTTCGAGCCCCTCGGGGCCCTCGATGACCCAGATGCCGAAGCATTCGCCTACGTCCGTCAGCGGATCGGCATAGCCGTTGATCTCCTCCAGGCGGGCGACCTCGGCGGCGTCGCGGATGCGGCCGGGCACGATGCGGTCCACCAGTGTGGAGCAGAAGATATTCTCTTCATTGATCCACTTTTTGAAGTCTTCACCCAGCTTCCAGTCGTCGATGTGGCGGTTGACGCACTTCAGCAGCTCCTTGCCGTTGTTGTCGATCAGCTCGCAGCTCAGCATGACGATGCCGGGCTTGCCCGCCTGGAAGCGCTCGAAGAGCACGCGGGTCAGCTTGGCGGGGAAGCTGTTCGGGGGCACCTGGTCGAAGGCGCTCTCCGCGTCGTAGACGATGCCCGCCTCGGTGGTGTTGGATACAATAATCTCGAGATCGTCGGATTTTGCGAACTCCAGCACCTTGTCCCACTCGGCGTAGGGGTTCACGCAGCGGCTGACGGCGGAGATGACGCGCTTGTCATCCACCTTGCGACCCTTCTCGCTGCCGCGCAGATAGAGCGTATAGAGTCCCTGCTGCTGGTTGATCAGATCCGTCAGGCCCATGGCGATGGGCTGCACCAGTACGACCTTTCCATTGAAGCCCGCCTTCTCATTGGCAATGTCGATGAAGTCATCCACGAACGCGCGAAGGAAATTGCCCTCGCCAAACTGCATCACCTTTTCGGGAGCGCTCTCCAGCACGTATCCCTCATAACCGGACTTCTTCAGGACCTCGTAATTCAGCTGTTCCATACGTATCCTCCTCCTGTCATGGCCTTCGTTCCTGCTCTGCAGAATATGTTGCTGCGTGTAGTATACAACAGATATTCACAGATGTCAATGGTTTTGTGAGAATGAACCATATTTTATTCCTAACCCGGCAGAATCGCCAAATGAAAATGTGGCTTCATAATCAAAATGGGGACAATGCGGAGAAAAGCAGGAATTATTTCGGGAATTCTGCATTTGGGTATTGACAAATGTTGTATACAACATTATAATGACAGTAGATTCCATTTCAAACTTCGGGAAATGGGGTACAGGAACGTGAGCAAAGAGGAAAAGAAGCCCTCCCAGAGCTTGAAGCAGATCGTCTATGAGGATTTGAAGCGCAGGATCATCAGCTGCGAAATCCTGCCCGGCACCCAGTTGACGGAGGAGATCCTGTGCGAGCAGCTGAAGGCCAGCCGGACGCCGGTGCGTGACGCGCTCAGCCGCCTCGAGCAGGAACAGCTGCTGACCATCCATCCCAAGAAGGGCATATTCGTCAACACCGTCTCCCTGGCCAACGTCAGCGAGCTGTTTGAGGCCCGGCTGCGCATCGAGCCCTACGCGGTGCAGTATTACGGCAACCGCATCGGGGACGACGTATATGTAGAATGTATCCGCCGCTTCGAGAGCGAGACCCGGAAGAGCCGGGAGCTGTACCGCCTGGACGACGAGTTTCATCAGATGTTCATCGACGCTACCCGAAACCGCTACCTGATCATGTTCTACAACACGGTGCGGGACCAGACGATGCGCTATCGGGTGCTCAGCGCCATGGAGCGGCGCCTGTTCGACAGCCAGGCGGAGCACCGGGAGGTGGCGATGCAGTGCCTCCGCGGCAACTGGGAGCGCGCGGCGGAAGCCATGCGGTCGCACATCGAGAACTCCAAGATCTCCATACTGGACTATGTCATGCACCAGAACCGGGACGCGAAGAACATATTTGCCGCCACAGACATTCCGGCGGAGGCGCCGGAGACCTGATCCCCTCGAACCTGAAATACGCGGCAGGAGATCCCGAACGCGGGGTACTCTGCCGGGAAGAAAGGATGTATCCATCATGAAAGCCATTACCATCGTCAAGCCTGGCCTCGTCGAGATCCGCGAAGTCGAAAAGCCCGTCATCGGCAAGGATGAGGCGCTGTTGAAGCCCCTGTTCGGAGGCATCTGCGGCAGCGACCTGAACTCCTACCGCGGCACCAACGCCTACATGGCCTATCCCCGCGTTCCCGGCCATGAGTTCTCCTGCGAGATTGTCGAGATCGGCGAGAACGATCGCGGCTTCAAGGTGGGCGACATCGTGACGGCCAACCCCTACTTCAACTGCGGCAAGTGCTACTCCTGCCAGCGCGGCCTGGTCAACGCCTGCATGTCCAACCAGACCATGGGCGTCCAGCGCGAGGGCGGCTTCTCCGAGTACATGGCCATGCCCATCAGCCGTCTGATCGACGGCAAGGGGCTGGATGCCAAGACCCTGGCCCTGATCGAGCCCTTCTGCATCGGCTATCACGGCATCCAGCGCGCCGGCGTCAAGGACGGCGACAAGGTGCTCGTGGTGGGCGCCGGCACCATCGGCGTGCTCGCCGCCATCGCCGCCAAGTCCCGCGGCGCGAAGGTCTGGATCTGCGACGTGGCCCCCAAGAAGCTGGAGTACGCGCTGCGCTTCGGCCTGGACGGCACCGTGCTGAACGACGGCCCCGAGGCGCTGACCAGGGCGGTCGAGGAGATCACCGGCGGCAACGGCTTCGACGTCACCGTGGAGTGCGTGGGCCTGCCCTCCACCTTCCAGAACTGCCTGGACGCCGCCTGCTTCGGCGGCCGCGTGGCGGTGATCGGCGTGGGCAAGCACAACATCGACCTGGACTTCACCATCATCCAGAAGAAGGAACTGAACATCTTCGGTTCCCGCAACGCCCTGACCCGGGATTTCGAGGAGCTCATCGACACCGTCAAGACCCAGGGCCTGAAGCTGGACGACGTGGTCACCAACGTCTATCCCTTTGAGAAGGCCGCCCAGGCCTTCGAGGACTTCCATCAGAACGCGGGCTCCATGCTCAAGGTCATGATCCAGTTCTGATCGTCCGCCCCATCGACTGAATCCCGGCGGAAAGCCGGGTTCACACAATAAAGGAGGTACAACCCCATGAAGAAACTGCTTGCGATCGTCCTCATGATGATGCTGGTGCTCACTGCGGCTGCCAGCGCTGAAGTCCTTCAGATCGGCTTCGAGAACTCCATGTCCGAGCCCATCGGCCAGGGCCTGCAGAAGTGGCAGGAGCTGCTGGCTGCCAAGGACGTCGACCTGACCATTGAACTGTTCCCCGATTCCCAGCTGGGCAACAAGACCGACATCATCGACCAGATGCTGCTGGGCGAGCCCGTCATGACCCTGGCCGACGGCGCCTTCTTTGCGGACTACGGCGTGCCGGACATGGGCATCGTGTTTGGCCCCTTCCTGTTCGATAACTGGGATCAGTGCTGGAAGCTGACCGAGTCCGACTGGTGGGCGGAGCAGTGCGCGAAGCTGAACGACATGGGCATCAAGATGGTCGCGGCGAACTGGGCCTACGGCGCCCGTCACACCCTGACCACCAAGCCCGTCAACACCGTTGAGGACCTGGCCGGCCTGCAGATCCGCGTGCCCACCAACCAGATCCAGACCAAGGGCTTCGAGGTCCTGGGCGCCACCCCCGTCGGCATGAGCCTGGGCGACGTGTACACCGCGCTGCAGCAGGGCACCATCGACGGCGGCGAGAACCCGCTGTCCACGCTGTATGGCCGCAAGCATCACGAGGTCGCCAAGTACCTGATCATGGACGGCCACGTGCTGAACTTCACCAACTGGGTGTGCTCCTCCATGTGGTTCGACGGCCTGACCGCCGAGCAGCAGGAGGCCCTGATCGAGACCGGTAAGGAAGCCGGCGTCTACAACAACGAGCTCCAGGCGGAGGCCGACGAGTACTACAAGGGCCTGATGATCGACGAGGGCGTCACCGTGGTCGAGCCCACCGAAGAGGTGCTGGAGGGCTTCCGCGAGAAGGCCAAGGCGTTCTACGATCTGGGCGCCACCTTCGGCTGGACCGACGGCCTGTATGACACCGTCTGCGCCGCCATGGGCAAGTAATCCCGATATCGTCCAACGCACCTGCGGGAGAGAGGGCTTCCTCCCTCCCGCCTCGCTTTGAGTGCGGCTGCCAAGAAACCGCTAAGAATTGTCAACGAGGTGACGGCTCTTGAAAAAGAAAATGTGGCTGAAGATCCTCTGCAACCTGGATCTGTTCATCGCCTCCATCGCCATGGTGGTGCTGACCCTGGTGACTGCCGCAGGCGTGTTCATGCGCTATATCGCGAAGAACCCCATCCTGTGGCAGGAGGAGGTCCAGGCGTTCTGCCAGGTGTGGATGATCTTTCTGGGCGCCAGCGTGGCCTTCCGCGCGGGCTCCATCGTGGCGATCGAGATGTTCGTGGACTCCCTCCCGGAGAAGGGACAGCGCATCATGGGCTATGTGATCGACGTGATCGTGCTCTTTGTGCTGACCTTCCTGATGGTCAAGTCCCACGCCTACATCAGCCAGGTGTTCGGCCAGTCCGGGCGCCCGACGCCGATCCTGCGCATTCCCTACACGCTGATCTACGGCATTGCGCCCTACGGCTGCGCGCTGATGATGGTCAGCTACATCCTGTCCAAGTATCTGCCGAAGTTCGTCAAGGACATCAACATCGATGTGAGTAACCCTGAGGAAGGCGAGGTGACCGCGAAATGAGTGGAATGTTGTTGCTTGGCATCCTGTGCGCGGTCGCCGTGCTGCTGCTGATGCGCTTCGCGGCGAAGCAGCCCTGGGTGATCTCCGCCATCGCCGCGGTCGTGGTGCTGGTGGCGGTCAACATCGAATGGATCAAACCCGCCCTGGAAACCGTGGGCACGGCGCTAGGCACCAACACGGTGCTGGGCATCGCCGCGGTGATGATGCTGGTGCTGCTCTTCATGAAGGTGCCGGTGTTTGTAGCGGTGCTGGGCGGCAGTCTGATCTACTTCCTCTTTAACCCGGGCATCAACCAGATCATCTTCGGCCAGAGGGCCGTGGTGGGCACGGAGAGCTCCTCGCTGCTGGCGATTCCGTTCTTCGTGTGCGCGGGCGTGTTCATGAACTACTCCGGCGTCACCAGCCGCATCATGGACTTCTGCTCCGCCGTCACGGGACGCATGCCCGGCGGCCTGGCGCAGGTGAACGTGCTGCTGTCCACGCTGATGGGCGGCCTGTCCGGCTCCAACCTGGCGGACGCGGCCATGGAAGCCAAGATGCTGGTGCCGGAGATGGAGAAGCAGGGCTTCTCGAAGGAGTTCTCCTCCGTCGTCACGGCGGCCTCGGCCATGATCACGCCGCTGATCCCTCCGGGAATCGCGATGATCCTGTACGGCTGCATCGCGGACGTTTCCATCGGCAAGCTGTTCACCTCCGGCATCACCGTGGGCGGCACGCTGTGCATCGCCATGATGATCCTGGTGCACTTCATCTCCAAGAAGCGCGGCTACGTGCCGATCCGCAAGGAGAAGCTCACCGGCAAGCAGTTCTGGGGACACCTGAAGCCCGCGCTGCTGCCGCTGTGCCTGCCGATCATCATCATCGGCGGCATCCGACTGGGCGTGTTTACGGCCACGGAGGCCGGCGCGGTCGCCATCCTCTACGCCGTCATCCTGGGTATCATCTACAAGGAGCTGAGCTTCCGGCTTGTGCTCCAGGCCTGCAAGGAGACCGTCACCACCACGGCCGGCATCATGCTGATCGTGTCTGCGGCGTCGGTGTTCAGCTGGGTGCTGACCAAGGAGAAGATCCCCCAGCAGCTCACGGAGTTCATCGTGCGCATCTGCCCGAACAAGTACGCGTTCCTGATCGCCGTGAACATCTTCGTGCTGATCGTCGGCATGTTCATCGAGGGCAACGCGACCATGATCGTGCTGGTGCCGCTGCTGGCGCCCATCGCGGCGCAGTACGGGATCAACGAGATCCAGTTCGCCATGATCTACATCTTCAACAATGCCATCGGCGCGCTGTCGCCGCCCATGGGCACGCTGATGTTCGTGACCTGCTCCGTCACCGGCTGCAAGACGAAGAGCTTCATCAAGGAAGCGGTTCCGTTCTACCTGCTGCTGCTGGTGGTGCTGCTGCTGTTCACCTTCTGCCCGCCCGTGACCACCGGCATCGTGAAGCTGATCTACGGCGCAGTCTAATCAAAGGAAACCCAGAATCCGGAGTGAGACCCGCCGCCGTTGCGCGGCGGACTCACTCCTTTGCATGCCCGTCCGGCAGGACGGCAATTTCGGAGGTGCGATATGCCCCGTTGGAATGATGACAACGAAATGCTTGCCCTGATGAAGGAAAGGCTCTACACCCCGGTGGTGGGGGACATCCTCGACCAGATGGGCTTTGCCCACCAGTTCCTGCCTGCCGCCATACGCCCCCTGGCGGCTCAGGTGCCCGCGCAGCAGCTGACGAACGCGCCCGGGGAGAACTGGCTCAAGCTGGCGGGCTTTGCCTGCACGGTGCTGGAAAACGACATCTACGGCGCGCCGAAGAAGCCCTTCGGCTACATGACCGAGGCGCTGGACCAGCTGCGGCCCAACGACGTCTACATCGCCACCGGCGCCCGTCACAGCGCGCTGTGGGGCGAGCTGCTGACCGCCAGCGCAAAGGCGCGCGGCGCAGTCGGCGCGGTGTTGGACGGCTACAGCCGCGATACGCCGATGGTGCTGGAGCAGGATTTTCCCGTGTTTTGCACCGGCACGTGGGCCCAGGATTCCTCCATCCGCACCTACATTTTCGATTACCACTGCGACATCGAGATCGGCCAGGTGACCGTTCATGACGGCGACGTGATCTTCGGCGACGTGGACGGCGTGCTGGTCATTCCCCGTGCCATCGCACCGGAGGTGATCGAACGGGCGCTGGAGAAGGCGGCCACGGAGAAGACCATGCGCAGGGCCATCGAAAACGGCATGCTGGTGACCGAGGCCTTTGAAAGGTTTGGGGTGCTGTGATGGATGCGCGGAATCTGCGCGCCGCGTTCGTCATTGATCGCCGGGACAACGTGGCTACCGCCCTCGAGGCGCTGGAACCGGGTTGGATTCCCCTGCGGGGGGAGGCGGACGCGGCGGAGGCGGAGGCACTCGAGCCGATTCCGGCGGGCCACAAGCTGGCGCTGCGGGACATCGCAGAAGGAGAGGCGGTCGTCAAGTACGGCGTGCGCATCGGCATCGCCACGCAGGCGATTCGCCGGGGCAGCTGGGTGCATCTGCACGTGATGCGCAGCGCCTACGACGAGCGCAGCAGCCACCTGGACGTGCGCACCGGCGCGCCGAAGGATACCCTGTATGAGTGAGGCGGGAACCATGGAGAGCAGAGCGCTATGCAACGTCACCTGGCGCGGCTACGTCCGGTCGGACGGGCGAAAGGGCATTCGCAACCGCGTGCTGGTGGTGTACACGGTGAAGTGCGCGGAGCACGTGGCGCTGCGCATCGCGGGAAAGTGTGGGCATCCCGAGGTGGAGGCCGTGGGCTTCGACGGCTGTACGGACAATCAATACGCGGTGGATCTGCTGATTGCCCTGATCCGACATCCCAACGTGGGTGCGGTGCTGGCGGTGGGCCTGGGCTGCGAATATGTGCAGCCGGATCGCCTGGCGGCGGTCGCCCGCGGCGCGGGGAAGCCGGCAGAGTGGCTTTCCATCCAGCGCGAAGGCGGCACGGCGAAGTCCATCGAAAAGGGCGTGGCCTGGGTGCATTCGGCGCTGAAGGCGTTGAAAGACGTCCCGAGGACCGCCATGGGCTTTTCGGATCTCATGGTGGGCGCGGAATGCGGCGGCAGCGACTTCACCAGCGGCCTGGCCGGCAACGTCGTGGTGGGGCGCTTCTTTGACCAACTTGTGGACGCCGGGGGCACGGCCATCTTCGAGGAGATCGTGGAGGCGGTGGGCCTGGACGGGTATCTGCTGTCCCGCGCCGCCCATGACCGGGCCCGGGCCGAGCTCCGCGCCGCATATGACAAGATGATCGACTACTGCCGGTCCGTGCGCCAGTATTCCGTCAGTCCGGGTAACTTTGCCGGCGGGCTCACGACCATCGAGGAGAAGAGCATGGGCGCGGTGATCAAGAGCGGCACCCGACCCATACAGGGCGTCATCCGGGTGTCCGAGCCGCCCCGCGGCAAGGGGCTTTGGCTTCTCGACAGCGTGCCCGACCCGCACTGGATGCAGTTCGGCATCACCAATCCCAACGACAGCGAGGGCCTGATGGATCTGATCAGCTGTGGTGCGCAGCTGGTGTTTCTGGTCACGGGACGGGGCAGCGTGGTGGGCAGCGCCGTGGCGCCCTGCGTCAAGATCACCGGGAACCGGGAGACCTTCTCCCGCATGTCCGACGACATGGATTTCGACGCCAGTCCCGCCCTGACGGGCGATTGCTCCATGGATGCGCTGGCGGGCAGCCTGGTGCGGCTGGTGGCGAAGGTGTGCGGCGGAGCGCCGAGCCGTGCGGAGGCGCTGGGCCATCGGGAATTCTACATCCCCTACAAATACCAGGACAGGCGCTGCGCCTGCGGAAAGGAAGAGCAATGAGCGCATTTACAGAGGAACAGCTGGCGGGTTTTTCCATGGCAGATTGGTACGATCTCGCGGGGCGAAGCGCCGTGGTCACCGGCGGCGCGACGGGATTGGGACTGGCCATCACGCGGTGCCTGGTCAGTGCCGGCGCGCGCGTGGCGGTGCTGGGCTCCCGCCCGGCGGAGCTGGCGGAAGGCGCCCTTCGGGCGTTCGGCGACCGCGTGCGCTACTATCGGCACGACGTCACGCAGACCGACCGGGCGCAGGAGGTGGCCGACGCCAATCTGCGGGACATGGGCCGGGTGGACATCCTGGTGAACAACGCCGGGAACCACTGCAAGAAGTTCATCTGGGACATGACGGTGGAGGATTATCAGTCGGTGCTGGACGTGCACCTCGTGGGGGCCTTTGCCCTGACACGGGCCTTCGTGCCGCACATGCGGGAAAACGGATTCGGCCGCATACTCTTTCTGGCCAGCATGACCAGCTATATCGGCCAGCTCATGGTGTCCGGCTATGCCACGGCAAAGGCGGGCATCCTGGGTTTGATCCACACGCTGACGGCGGAGCTTGCCGCGGACGGCATCACGGTCAACGCCATCGCCCCTGGTTGGATCGACACGCCCATGTTCCACAAGGCCACCGACACCGATCCCGTGCGACGCAACAAGATCCTTGGACGCATCCCTGCGAACCACGTGGGCGACCCCATGGACGTAGGCATGTGCGCGGCGTTCCTCTGCAGCGATGCGGCGCGCTACATCTCCGGCGCGTGTATCCCCGTGGACGGCGGCGCGCTGATCGGGTTCTGAGGGGTAAAGAGGGATCTCCAACAAGGGAACAAACGCGGCCCGTGTATGCCGACAATCCGGCGCGCGGGAAGGGCGGACCTGCGAAAAATGCGCGGCCCTCTCCCGCAAGGACAAATGTGAATTGTATGATAATTCGGGAATATCGGCTTGACAAGGGCGCGGAATTGGATTAAACTTTAGCCAGCTAAATTGATAGCTGCAAATGCGATGAAGGCATTATGCGGTCTGTCGTCCACTCCAGAGAGCCGGCGGTCGGTGGAAGCCGGTGTGCGCGCAGATTGGCAGTCTCGTGCCTGAGCAGATCTCCTGAAAGGGCACTGGCGGCATCCGGGGTTTCGGAGGACGGCTGCGCTCGGTAGGGAGGTCCGGAAGCCCCGTTACCATGGCTGGGCGCTTGTTGGAGCGCTGATGAGGGGCCGCGCATGCGGCAATCCGGGTGGTACCGCGATGGGAAATGGAATCTTGTCGTCCCGGAAGCTCGAACGGAAGAATCGGGCTTCCGGGCTTTTTTTGTACCGCTCTGCACAACGACACAAAGCATAGGAGTGACACGATGAAAAACATCAAGTTCATTGACGTGACGCTGAGAGAATCCTCGGCCCTTCGCGACAGCGCGCTGACCTTCAAGGAGAAGCTCGAGATCGCCCGCAGCCTGGACCGCCTGAAGGTGGATGCCATCGAGTTGGCTCCGATCTCCGGAGGCAAGGCGGATCAGCTCGCCAACAAGACCATTGCCGCGATGGTGGGCACGGCGCTGTGCGCCTCAGTGGACATCGCCGAGGGCAATGTCGAGGAGACCTGGGAGAGCGTGCGCACCGCCCGCCATCCGCAGTTGAATCTCCTGGTGCCGGTCTCTCCCGTGCAGATGGAATACACCTGTCACAAGAAGGCGCCCGCCATGCTCAAGGCCATCGCCGAGCAGGTCGCCAAGGCGCGCTTTTTCTGCGAGAGCGTGGAGTTCTCCGCGGTGGACGCCACCCGGGCGGAGCGCGCGTTCCTCTACACCGCCATCGCCACGGCTGTCGAAGCCGGCGCCAGCCGCGTGACGCTGTGCGATACCGCCGGGGTGCTGCTCCCGGACGAGTTTGCCGCATTCGTCGAGGACGCGAGGACCAACGTGCCCGCGATGGCCGACGTGGAGCTGTACGTGCAGATCTCCGATGAGATGAGCATGGCGTCCGCCTGCGCGGCCGCTGCCATCGCCCGGGGCGCGTCCGGCGTGAAGTGCACCGCCGTCCCCGCGGGCTATCCGACGCTGTCGCAGCTCGCTCGCCTGGTGCAGGTCAAGGGGGACCAGATGGACATCGCCACGGGGATCCGCACCACGGAATTGACCCGCACCGTCGGGCAGCTCGAGCGGATGCTCAAGGCAGAGGAGGCGTCTGAGTCGCCCTTCGGCGGCGTGGCCATCGGCGAGACCGCGGGCGTCTGCCTGGATGAAAACGACGAGATCGGCGAGGTCGTGAAGGTCGTCCGACAGCTGGGCTACGACCTCTCCGACGAGGACAATGCCAAGGTCTTCGAGGCCTTCAAGCGCGTGGCCTCCCGCAAGCACTTCGTCGGCACCCGGGAGCTGGACGCCATCGTGGCCAGCACGGCGCTGCAGGTGCCCAGCACCTATCACATCGTCGACTACGTCATCAACTCCGGCAATGTGATCACCGCCACCGCCAACATACTGCTCGACCATGACGGGGAGAAGCTGCGTGGTGTGGGCGTGGGCGACGGCCCCATCGACGCCGCGTTCCTGGCCATCGAGCAGATCATTGGCCACCACTACGAACTGGACGACTTCCAGATCCAGACCGTCACCGAGGGCCGGGACGCCATGGGCAGCGCGCTGGTGAAGCTGCGCGCCGACGGCAGGGTCTATTCCGGCAACGGCATTTCCACCGACATCATCGGCGCCTCCATCCGCGCCTACATCAGCGCGCTGAACAAGATCGTGTACGAGGAGGGCTAACGCATTGAAGCTGTCATTCTCCATTCAGAATTGGAACCACCTCGGCTGGAGCGACGTCTGCGCCGCGGCACTGGATGCCAGGCTCCAGGGCATCGAGCTCTTCGATGTGGACGGCCCCGTCTTCCGGGGAAAGTCCAGTCCAACCAACCCCGAGCTCGCCGCCGCCACGCGCCGCCACCTCACCAATCAGGGCCTGTCGCTGCCCTGCGTGGATACGGTGGGGGACTTCACCGATCCGGGCTTTGACCGGGAGCTTTCGGAGTGTGTGGAGGTCGCGGTGAACCTGGGGATCCCCAACATCGGCATCCACACCAGCTGCGAAAGCCAGGCCGCCTGCGCGGAGCGCATCGGGCGGCTGCTGGAGGCGGTGGCAGGCAAGCCGGTTTCCCTGCTGGTAGCCACCACCGGCGCCTATGCCGACACGGCCAACCTGCGCGATCTGCTGAACCGCTTCGCGGATGACCGCCTGGCGGCCCTGTGGGACATGCACTCCACCTGCGTCTGCGGCGGCGAGGAGGCTGAGACCACCATCACCAATCTGGGTGCCTACGTCCGCCACGTGCACATTCACGACTTCCGGCGGGAGAACGGCGTGAACGTGCCGGAGCTGGTGGGGGAGGGCGAGCTGCCCATCCGCGACCTGATGAACGCGCTGCGCTCCGTCAACTACGACGGATTCCTCTCCATCCAGTGGAATCCCGAGTGGATCGACGGGCTTTCGGACATCGAGATCATTCTGACGCACTTCGCCAGCTGCATGAGCCGGTTTGAGAGCACGCGCCTGAACAAGAAGCATCACTACTGGAACCGGAGCCACACCGGCACATTCCCGTGTAAGAAGCAGACGCTGATCGACAAGACCTTTCCCCAGGTGCTGGACACCATGGTGCAGGAGTATCCCGACCAGCTGGCCATCAAGTTCACCACCCTGGAC
>JAFWBZ010000378.1 GCA_017537105.1 Clostridia bacterium
CCTTCCGTTCGTCAACCCGCGCTCCACGCGCCGGTTCGCCTATGGATATCAGTATACGCCCTGCGCGCGAGCGGCGTCAAGTGAATTTTTTAAAAAGGGGTTATTCATTTGGTTTATAGCGGAAATGGAAGAATGAACGATCATCAATACGAAACGGGCATATAATTGAATATTTTGGCCATAAACGGCTTAAATATGCAGGAATGAACAAGTCAGAAATGCAAAATCAAGGTTAAATCGTGCTCAAACCTGCAATTTCAGCCGAATAATTCTTGCAAAATGGCGCGCGAGTCGTTATAATAATTCGCGAAGCCGGCTGAGCGCCGGCGCCGAGGGGGGGCGCCGCAGGGTCATTCCCCCGAGGGCGAGCAAACGCAAACCAAGCGATTAGGAGGATTTGAACATGGCGCTGAGCAATGCATATCTGATCGACCTGATGGCGCGCGTCGAGGCGCGCAACCCCAATGACAAACAGTTCCTGATCACCGTTAAGAGCGTGCTGGAGTCCATCGAGCCCGTCGTGGAGAAGCATCCCGAGTACGTCAAGGCCGGCGTGCTGGAGCTGTTCTGCGAGCAGGAGCGCGTGATCAAGTTCCGCGTGCCGTGGATCGACGACGCGGGCAATGTGCATGTGAACCGCGGCTATCGCGTACAGGGCAACAGCGCCATCGGTCCCTACAAGGGCGGCCTGAGGCTCCATCCGTCCGTGACCGAGGACACCGTGAAGTTCCTGGCCTTCGAGCAGACGCTGAAGAACAGCCTGACCGGCCTGCCCATCGGCGGCGGCAAGGGCGGCAGCGACTTCGATCCCAAGGGCAAGAGCGACTTTGAGGTCATGCGCTTCTGCCAGAGCTTCATGACGGAGCTCTTCAAGTACATCGGCGCGGACACCGACGTGCCCGCCGGCGACATCGGCGTGGGCGCCCGCGAGATCGGCTACCTGTACGGCCAGTACAAGCGCATCACCGGCCTGTACGAGGGCGTGCTGACCGGCAAGGGCCTCTCCTACGGCGGCAGCCTCGTGCGCACCCAGGCCACCGGCTACGGCCTGTGCTACTTCACCGAGGAGATGCTGAATGCAGCGGGCAAGAGCTTCAAGGACCAGACGGTCGTGATCTCCGGCTCCGGCAACGTGGCCATCTACGCCAACGAGAAGGCCACCCAGCTGGGCGCCAAGGTCGTGGCGATGTCGGATTCCAACGGCTATGTCTATGACAAAAACGGCATCGACCTGGCCTGCGTCAAGGTCATCAAGGAGGTCCGCCGCGGCCGCATCAAGGAGTACCTCGATGTGCATCCCGAGGCCGAGTATCACGAGGGCTGCGCCGGCATCTGGACGATCCCCTGCGACATCGCCCTGCCCTGCGCCACCCAGAACGAGATCAGCCTGGATTCCTGCAAGGCGCTGGTCGCCAACGGCTGCTACTGCGTCTCCGAGGGCGCGAACATGCCCACCGTAATCGAGGGCATCGAATACCTGCAAAAGAACGGCGTGCTCTTCGGGCCCGCGAAGGCCGCCAACGCCGGCGGCGTGGCCACCTCCGCCCTGGAGATGAGCCAGAACTCCGAGCGCCTCAGCTGGACCGCCGAAGAGGTGGACGCCAAGTTGAAGGGCATCATGGTCAACATCTACCACAACGTCGCCAACGCCGCCAAGGAATACGGCATGGAGGGCAACTTCGAGGCCGGCGCGAACATCGCGGGCTTCCTGAAGGTCGCCAACGCCATGTACGCTCAGGGCGTCTGCTGATCGGACCGCGTCCGACGGCCATCGCCGCGGCGAAAACTTCGCCCGGGACCCTCGCTCGATTCGAGCGCAGGATCCCGGGCGCTTTGTTTGGGCGGCTTCGGGGGAGATCAGATCTCCTTCACCGCGTTTTCGCCGGCCACCTTGCCGTAGTACATGGCCATGGCGTGGCTGACGCCCTTCAGGCCGATGGGATACTGGAGGCCGAAGCGGCCGCCCTGCATGTTGCCGGCGACGTAGAGGCCCTTGATGATGTCGCCGCAGACCTGCCGGCCCTGCTCGTCGGTGATCTCCGTGAAGGTGTGGCAGTCCTCGTCGGACTCCAGGCCGCCGATGCACACCAGCATGATGGCGGTGGAGAACATGTCCGCATAGAAGGGCGCGGTGTCCACGGGCATGAGGCGGGAGGGCACCTTGTTGAAGTCCTCGTCGTAGCCCTTGGCCGCCAGCTCGTTGTAGCGGGCGATGGAGGCAAGCGCGGTCTGCTGGGCCTTCTCGTCGTCGGGATACACCAGGGCCACCAGCTCCTCCAGCGTGTCCGCCTTCAGGCAGCGGCCGTCGGCCACGGCAGCCTCCAGTTGATAGGGGCTCTTCCAGTTGCGATAGGTGGCGTTGTTCTTCGGAGCCTCGTCGGCGGAGGCGTAGTCCTCAAAGTAGCAGGCGCCGCCGTGGGCCGCGGGCATGTGGGTGACCTGCTCCGGCCAGTTGGCGTCGAAGAACTGCCAGCTCTGCATGAGCCGCACCGCCTCGATCTGGTTCTCCAGCTGCTGTCCGGGCAGATCCTCGTTCATGAAGCGCTTGCCGTCCATGTCCAGGTTCAAAAAGCCCGCGTTGCCCATGACGCCCACGCCGGACAGGTCGGCGCCGCCGCCCATGTGGTGGATCATCGGGGCGTTGAAGCCCGCCACCTTGGCCCCGGCCCATGCGCCCATGCGCAGGCCGTCGCCCTGGTTGGTCTGCTTGCCGTTCACATCGAAGGACACGAACAGGCGATTGTTCTTGTGGGTCTTCATGATGTCGGGCGCAAAGTGATTCATGCAGGCGTCGTTGGAGCCGTAATCGCCGGTGGACAGGATGACGCCCTTGGTGGCGGTCAGCTTCAGATACTTGCCCTTGTTGGGGGAATCGGGGTTGTCGTCCAGCGCGTAGACGCCCACGCAGCGGCCGTCCTCCATGATGAGCTTCTTGCCGAAGTGGCCAAAGTAGGCCTCCACCTTGCCGGTCTCCAGCGCCTTCTGCCAGTTGGCGTTGAAGGTCGTCGCCTGGCTGGGAAGGAATTCCACCGACGTGGGATAGCAGGGGAAGCGCTCCTCCTTCCAGTTGTACACGTGCTCGTTGCCGTCCGCGTCCTTGTAAGACGGCAGGGGACGGAAGATGGGCACCAGGAAGTCGTCCGCGTTCTCGTCCTCGATGGGCTGGCGGGTCTCATCGGCGATGAACAGGTGCTCGTCCGCGCCCATGTACCAGTCGAAGGCCTCGCCGATGTTGGCGGCCCACTTGGCGGTGATGGGGCGCTTCACGCGGTAGCCGGACTCGTTGACGTGGGAATCGACGATCTCGGCGACCTCCTCCTGCGTCAGCGCGCGCTCGGGCCAGCGGGCGTTCAGGGTGGGGCTGTTGATGACGGCGAACTCGCCGGAGCGGCACTGGGGCGCTGCGGCGCCGTCGATGCCGATGACGGTTGCGCCCTGCTCGGCGGCGGCGCGGCAGGCCGACACGCCCGCCAGGCCCAGGCCGACCACGACGACCTCCGCCTCCGCCTCGGCGTAGACGTCCGCGTCCGCGATCTCCGGTTCCTCGCCCAACCAGTCGTCGGCGGGGGCGGCCTCCTCGGTGGACGCTTCCTCTTCAACCGCCAGGCCCATGGCCTGGGCAATGCAGCTCGCAGCGGCCTTTTTGACCGCGCCGCTGGTGACGGTGGCGCCGGTTACGCCGTCGATCTCCGCCGCCTGGGCGTTCTTCAGCTGTTCGGCCAGCGTCTCCGCAGCCGCCGCGCCGATCTCCGGCGTCTCCCCGCTGGAATCCACGACGACATCCACGATGCTCGTCTCGTCAAAGGTCATCGTTACCGTGACCATGCTCTCCAGTCCCTGCTCGCTGGCGCTGTAGGTGCCCGGCGTGTAGATCGCCTTTCCCTCCTCGGCAAAGGCCGCGCCGCCCAGCACCGTCGTCGCGGTGGCGCCCAGCGCGCCCATGGCGGAGATCTTCAGGAAATTGCGTCTCGTAACCAGTTTCGTCATAGTGTTCCCCTCCTTTTTGTGGGTCACCGCCGTTGGCGGGCGGCTTTTCAGGAACATTATCGCAGAACCGGCTTGATTTTGGAATCACGAATTGATTATAATGTATGTAGTTTTACTTCATGCCAAAGGAGGGTCATCATGCTGAAGCCGTCGCTCGTCACCTTTGTCCAGGTGTGCCGCTTCGGGAGCTTCACCCGGACGGCGGAAAAGCTGTTCATCACGCCCAGCGCGGTCATGCAGCAGATGGACGCTCTGGAGCGGGATTTCGGCGTCAAGCTGCTGGTTCGCACGCACCACGGGGTGAAGCCCACGCCGGCGGGCGCCTATCTGCTGGAGGAGGCGCAGGCGCAGATGCGCAGGTCCGGGGAGGTGCGGGCGCGGGTCAGCGCCATCGCTTCCGAGAACGACATGATATGCATCGGGACATCACTGATCGAGAAGTGCCGCCTGCTCTACGACCTGTGGGCGCTGTACAGTGAAAAAAATCCGGCCTGCCGCATACAGATGGTAAACATCAGCGCGGAGACCGGCATACCCGATTGCGCGGATATGGTGGAGAGCCTGAACAGCGGCATCGGCTGGATGCGGGAGTGGGAGTTCTTTGAGATCTGCCGCGTGCCCATCGGAATCGCCATGGAGAGCGCCCATCCGCTCGCGAAAAAGGCAGTCTTCGAGCCCAGGGACCTCGTCGGCCAGCAGGTGGGCACCTTTCGCGGGACCGCCTATGAGGGCCTGTCGGAGCTGCATCGAACGCTGGAGACGCAGGGAACCGAGCTGTTCTGGATGGACTATCCCACGCCCTCGGTGTTCTGGGAGTGCGCGTTTCAGCATCGACTGCTGCTGGCGCCCCTGTGCTGGAGCGACATTCTGCCGGGTTTGACCCTGAGACCGGTTCGCTGGCCCTACAGCCTGCCCTACGGCATCTTTACCCGCGAACGGCCCAAGCGGGAGGCGGATCACTTCCTGCGCTTTATCAAGGAAATGTATACGGGCGCCGATCCGGAGACCATCGTTCCCATGCTGACCTACTGATGGGGAAGGGGAGCCCGCCCGCTATGCCCTCGTTCGCAGCGCGAGCCGGCCGAAGCCCAGCTTCCGCCGGGCGAAGGGGTAGTAGACCAGGAAGGCCAGCCCGGTCATCACCCAGGAGATCGGATAGCTGAGCGTGATGGCGCGCAGGACGTGCCAGGCGGGCACCACGGTGAACATCCAGATCACGCGGTAGACGCAGATGCCGAAGGCCGTGATCATCGTGGGCACCAGCGTGCGGCCCATGCCCCGCAGCGCGCCGGAGATCATCTCGATGGGCACGAACAGGAAGTACCACGGGGTGATCTGGCGCATCATCTCCAGGGCGATCGTCATCACCTCCGCGTCCCGGGTGAACACGGAATACACGGGCCGGGCGAAGAGGAAGAACAGCGCGCTGAACGCCCAGGCAGTCGCGAGGGCCAGGCCGGAGCAGACGAACAGGCTCTTCTCCGCGCGGTCCAGCCGACGCGCGCCGTAGTTCTGGCCCGCGAAGGTCATGATGGAGACGCCGAAGGCGCCGTTGATCATCCAGAACAGGCCGTCCACCTTGCCCAGCGTCACCCAGGCCGCCACGGTGGATGTGCCAAAGCCGTTGATGGTGGCGGTGATGATCATGTTGGACAGCGCATACATCACGGACTGAAGGCCGGAGGGCAGGCCGATCTGCACCGTGCGGCGCAGCAGCGCCCCGTCGGGCCGGATGGCCCGGGGCTTCAGCCGATAGCTGTCCCCGGTGCGGCACAGGTGGCGCCACACCAGCGCGCCGGCCGCCAGCTGGGCCAGGGAGGTGGCGACGGCCACGCCCGTCACCGACCAGTGAAACGCGACCACGAACAGCAGATCCAGCGCGACGTTGACCAGGCAGGCGGCCATCAGGAAGCGGAGCGGCCGGCGGGAATCGCCCACGGCCCGCAGCACGCCCGAGCCCACGTTGAACACCATGGCGGGGACCATCGACAGAAACACGATGCGCAGGTAGCGCGCGGAGTCCGCCATGGTGTCGGCCGGGGTGTTCATCCAGCGCAGCAGCGTCGGTGCAAAGGCCAGGCCCAGCGCCGTCATCGCCAGCCCCGCGGCCAGCGCCAGCCACAGCGCGGTGTGCACTGCCCGGGAGACGCCGTCCCGGTCCTCCGCGCCGAAGAACTGCGAGACGATGACCGTCGCGCCGGAGGACAGGCCCACGAAAAAGCCGATCAGCAGGTTCAGGATCTGCGCTGCCGAGCCGCCGACAGCGGCCAGCGCCGCCTTGCCCGCAAAGCGGCCCACCACCACGGCGTCCACGGTGTTGTAGAGCTGCTGAAACAGCGTGCCCAGCAGGATCGGGAAGAAGAAGGCCAGCAGCTGCCGCCAGATGACGCCCTCGATGATTTGGTTTTTCTCCGTATTATGCATATGCGTGCCCCTGTGATGTGATCTCAGCACGTCGATTGTACGCCTGCCACGGCGCAAAGGCAAGTAAAGATTGTAATGCGCGTCCCAACGCGAAAAGCAGGGCCTTTGGTTGACACGGCGGGACGCCGCCGGTATAATGAAGGCAGTTGCAATGAACCCCAACGATCGGAAAGGAGAATGCATCGTGAGCAAGAGTTTTTCTCGCAGAACCTTCCTGAAGGGTGCGGCGGCCGGCGTGGCCGGTGTGGCCGCGATGGGACTGGCCGGCGCGCCCGTGCTGGCGGAAGAGGCGGAATCCTGGGACCTTGAGACCGACGTGCTGGTGGTCGGCGCCGGCGGCGCGGGCGTATCCGCGGCGGCCGAGGCGGCCCTGGCGGGCGCCCGGGTGCTGGTGCTGGAGAAGGCCGGACTCATCGGCGGCACCACCAACTTCTCCGGCGGCGTCATGCAGGCGGCGGGCACCAAGTACCAGAAGGAATTCACCAAGTATCAGGACGACACCCCCGAGAAGCACGCCGCGCTGTGGATCAAGGCCGGCGAGGGCACCGTGGATGAGGAGCTGGTGACGGATCTGGCCAACGGCGCGCCAGGACACATCGACTGGCTCGCGGACACCTGCGGCCTCAAGTGGACCAGCCTCTACGGCCACTGCCACATCCCCTACGTGGAGGAGGAGCTGATGGCGGACCGCATCCACGTGTATGAGGGCGGCGGCGGCATCGGCAGCGGCGGCATCTTCGTGCGGGCGACCTGGGCTGTGGCCGAGGCCAACGGCGCGGAGCTTCAGCTGAATACCGAGGTCAAGAAGCTGCTTCAGGATGCGGACGGCGTCGTCACCGGCGTCATTGCCGAGCAGGATGGCAAGGAGCTTCGCGTGAAGGCCGAAAAGGGCGTCATCCTCTGCACCGCCTCCATCGATCACAACCTGGACATGGCCAAGCGACTGAGCCCCCAGCAGTACTACGACCTGAACAACTCCACGGTCATGAGCGCGGCGACGGACACCGGCGACGGCATTCGCATGGGCATGGAGATCGGCGCGGACGTCTCGGGCTTCGGCGGCTGCATCGACTTCTGCGCCAAGACCGGCGCGGCGACCAGCAACCAGATCCCGCTGTTCCCGAGCTTCATCGTGAACCAGCAGGGCCTGCGCTTCGTCTGCGAGGATGCGACCTACGCCTATCACTATCGCGCCATCTTCCAGCAGACCGTGGCGCTGGACGGCCCCACCTACATGATCTTTGGCAACAGCACCTTCAGCGATCCAGCGACCGTGTGGACCGAGGAGAGCGCGAAGGCGGACGTCGAGGCGGGCGCCCTGTACACCGCCGAGACCATCGAGGCGCTGGCCGAGCAGATCGGCGTTCCTGCGGCCAACCTCAAGCTGCAGCTCGACCTGTGGAACCAGTATGCCGCCGCCGGCGAGGATGCCCAGTTCGGGCGCAAGACGGGCCTGGCGGAGATCACCGGTCCCTTCTACGCCTATAAGAACGTGGCGGCCAACCTGGGCTCCCTGGGCGGACTGAAGATCAACGTCAACGCCGAGGTCATCGACGTCAACGGCAACGTCATTCCGCACCTCTATGCCGCGGGCCTGAATGCCGGCGGCTGGATCGGGCCGTACTACCCGGGCAGCGGCACGGCGGTCATGGGCACCGTGCACTGGGGCCGCAAGGCCGGCGCGGCCGCCGCGGCGAACTGAGCCTGAACAGACGACAAAGAGAGAAAACGACAAGGCCGGCGCGGGTCATCGACCCGCGCCGGTTCAGAAGGCAGAAAACAAGGCTCTTTTCAACGATCAAAGCGCCGCCCCGCGTATGCGGGACGGCGCTCGATTTGGCTGTACCGGCCTCAGTCGGACACGTACGGCATCAGGGCGATGGTACGGGCGCGCTTGATGGCGGTGGACAGCTGGCGCTGGTGCTTGGCGCAGGTGCCGGTCATGCGGCGGGGCAGGATCTTGCCGCGCTCGCTGGTGAAACGGCGAAGACGATTGACATCCTTGTAATCGATGTGCTGGATCTTATCTACGCAAAAAGCACAAACCTTCCTGCGCGGCTTGCGGCCACGGGGACGGCGAATGCGCTCGCCACGATCTTCAGACATGGTTCGTTCCTCCTTTTCGGATTATAGGGGATGCTCGCGGCATTCCCAAAGAAGAAAGGCGGGAAACGGGGTTTCCCGGGATGCTGCGAAAGTGCAGCGGCAGTTTCCGGCTTCGGCGGCCCGCTTTCGCGTGGACGTCGACAACCGGGGCCCGACGAAACAGTCCGCAAGGGACAGCCTGCCGGAAAGGTGCCCGGTTAGCCAAAATGCGGAAGCAGTTTGGCGGGTCGGCGGCCCGCTTTCGCGTGGACGTCGACAACCGGGGTCAGAAGGGAAGCTCGTCGTCGTCAACCTCGGTGAAATCGTTCATCGACGGCGGGGCGGGCTGGGCAGGCGGCGGGGTAGGGCCGTTGTCGCGTCGCGGCTGGGCTCCGGTTCCCTCATCGCGGCTGCCGAGGGCCTCGATGTTGTCGGCGATGATTTCGGTCACATAGCGCTTGGAGCCGTCCTGCGCATCATAGGAACGGTTCTGAATGCTGCCTTCCACGGCAATCCGACGCCCCTTGGAGAGGTAGCGGTTGCAGAAGTCAGCGGTCTGGCGCCAGGCGATGATGGTGAAGAAGTCCGCCTCGCGCACGCCCTGCTGTTGGCAAAGCGGCGCTGCACGGCCAGGCGGAAGGTCGACTGGGAGATTCCGCTCTGAGTGGTGCGGGCCTCCGGATCATTGGCAAGGTTGCCGATCAGGATGACTTTGTTCATAACAACACCTTCCTTTGTAAGGTCGGTCGTTATTCGGCTTCCGATTCGGGCTTTTCGTCGTCAACGATTTCAGCGGCAGGGGCGGGCTCAGCCTCGACGGCGGGAGCAGCTTCCTCGACGGGCGCAGCGGCCTCAGCGGGAGCGGCTTCCTCGGCGGGAGCAGCGGCCTCAGCGGGAGCGGCAGCCTCGCGCGGAGCGTAGGGCTTCAGGGGCTCGCGCTTGGCGGGCAGCTCGCCTTCGTACTTCACGGTCAGATAGCGCAGCACGCTGTCGGAAATCTTCATGTTACGCTCGATTTCACGGGGCAGATCGGCGGGCGCCTTGATGTACATCAGCACATAGTAGCCCTCGGTCTTGTACTGGATGGCGTAGGCCAGGCGGCGCTTGCCCCACTCGTCCACGCGATCCACTTCACCGCCATTCTTCTTCACGAGATCGGAAAAACGGTTGATCAGCTCGGTCCTCGCGGAATCCTCCAGCGTCGGATCGATTACGTACATGACTTCATACTGGTTCATGTCTTTTCACCTCCTTATGGACTTCGGCCACGATCGGTTCATCGTGGCAAGGATGCGCCACAGACTATTATACCGCATTCCGGCTGCGCTTTCAATGATAAATTGTGAGTTTTTTGCAACATTTTACAGAATCCCGCGCCTGTTCGGGGAGTGGAGCGCCGGGTGCGGGGAACGCGGCGGAAATTTTCTGAAAGAAAATTTAACAAATAAATTGACAAGTGGATATTTTACAGTTATACTATAATAAAGGAATATGATTAACAATGAAGGGGGATCTTCCTGATGGCGGGCAAATTTGTGATCATGACAGCCAAGAACGGCGAATTTACCTTTAACCTCAAGGCTTCCAACGGCGAAGTCATCCTGACGGCATCCGAAACCTATACCAGCATGAGCGCGTGCGAAAACGGCATCGCATCCGTCAAAAAGAACGCGCTGGCCCCTATCGAGGACCAGACCCGCGAGGAGAGCCAGGCCAATCCGAAGTACGAGCTGTATCAGGACAAGGCGGGCGAGTTCCGCTTCCGCCTGAAGGCCGGCAACGCCCAGATCATCGGCAAGTCCGAGGGCTACAAGGCCAAGGCCAGTGCCAAGAAAGGCATCGCTTCCATCGGCAAGAACGCGCCGGATGCGCCGGTGATCGTGCAGGAATAATTGAAACCATCGAGCGCTGTGCGCCGGGCCGCCCCCAAAGGAAAGGGCCGCCCGGCGCTTCGCATTTCTTGACACCCTTCCGGGGCGGGGGGTATAATGATAGAGAAACGTAAAAATAGAGCGGGAGGCAGGGCGCATGGTTCCCAAATCCAACATCCACAGTCATACCACCTTCGTGGACGGCCGGGACACCGCCGAGGAGATGGTCCTGGCGGCGCTGCGCCTGGGTTTTCACACCCTGGGCTTTTCCGAACACGGCCACGCCGATTACGACGACTGTTCCATGACTCCTGCGCGGGAGCACGCCTACCGCGCGGAGATTCTGCGGCTGAAGGCAAAGTACGCCGGGCAGATCCACCTCCTGCTGGGATACGAGCACGACTGGCTCTCGCCCCCGAATTTTGAGGGATATGAATATGTGATCGAATCCATTCACTACGCCCCGGCGGGCGGGGAGCTGTTTTCCATCGATCGGTCCCGGGAGGACCTGCAGCAGGCCGTCGAACGCCTCTTCGGCAGCGACCCCTACGCCATGTGCCGGACGTACTTTTCGCTGGTGTGCGAGTCCTGTCGGCGCACCCGCGCGGATGTGCTGGGGCACATCGAGCTGGTGATGAAGTTCAACGAGCGTCGGGACCTGTTCGACGACGCCGATCCCCGCTACCTGCGGGCGGCGCTGGAGGCCGCCGATTGCGCCGCGGAGAGCGGAAAGCTGGTGGAGATCAACACCGGCGCCGTGGCCCGGGGCTACCGCACCCGGCCCTATCCGGGGGAGGCGATGCTGCGGCGGCTGGCGGAGCGGGGCGCGCGGGTCATTCTCACCAGCGACTGCCACGATTCCCGCGTCCTGGACTGCGGCTTCGCGGACGCCGCGGCGCTGGCGAAGGCCTGCGGTTTCCGGACCGCGTGGCAGTATCGCGGCCCGCAGCTTGAGGAATATCTGTTGTAAGGGGTGTAAGTATATTGATCAGGGGATTCTCGGCGGAGTGCATGGCCTGCGTCGTCGGCAGGCGGCATCGGTCCATGCCCCAGGACTGGACCGGGGAGCGCCGGGCGGCCTACCTGCGCGAGGTGATGCGCACCATCCTGGAGGCAGATCCGGACGAACCCTCGCCCTCGGTGGTCCGGCGCATCGACCGGCTGTCGGAGGAATGGGGCATTCCCGGGCGGGATTTCGGCGAAGCCAAGCGGGTGTGGAACCGGAAGATGCTGGCCCTGGCGCCGGCGCTGCGGGAGGAGATCCGCATCGCACCGGACCCGCTGGCCCGCGCGGTGCAGTTCGCCCGCATCGCCAACTACATCGACTTCGGGGCGCTGGCCGAGGTCAGCGAGGAGCAGCTGATGGCGCTGCTGCGCCGCGCGCCGGAGGAGGATTTGGACCCCGCGGAGTACGACTGCCTGCGCCGGGACCTGTGCGCGGCGGACACCCTGGCGTACCTGACGGACAACTGCGGCGAGATCGTGCTGGATTTGCTGCTGCTGGAGCAGATCCGCGCGCTTCGCCCCTCGATCCGGGCGACGGTCATCGCCCGGGGACAGCCGGTCAGCAACGACGCGACGGCGGAGGACGCCCGCGAGATCGGCATGGACGCCGTCGCGGAGGTCCTGGGCAACGGCAACGGCCTGATGGGCACCTTCCTGGAGGCGATGGATCCCCTCGCCCGGGCGCGGCTCGAGGGCGCGGACGTGGTCCTCGCCAAGGGACTGGCGAACTTCGAGACGCTGGTGGGCTGCGGCCGGAACGTCTATTACCTCTTCCTCTGCAAGTGCGAAAACTTCGAGCGGCTCTTTCACATGCGGCGCATGCATGGCGTGCTGGCCAACGACCGCAGACTCACCAACGAGATGGAGGGAATGCTGCAATGAACGCCCTGCGCAAAGCCCTGTATGCGGGCTCCTTCGACCCCTACACCTGCGGCCACCACGACATCGTGCGCAAGGCCGCGCGGCTGTTCGACCAGGTGGACGTGGTGATTGGCGTCAACGTCCGCAAGGCGCGCTGCTTTGACGCCGCCGCCATGCGGGATGCCATGCAGGCGCTGTTCGACGCCGAGGGGCTCGACAACGTCTGCGCCGTGATCTACGACGGCCTCGTGGCCGACTACTGCGCCGAGCACGGCATCGCCTACTACGTGCGCGGGCTGCGCAGCGCCACCGATTACGCCTACGAGGAGGGCAACGCGCAGGTGAACCGCATGCTCAACCCCGCGCTGGAGACCGTCTACCTCCGGGCCGACGAGCCCGCCCTGTCCTCCAGCATGGTGCGCGAACTGCTGGCCTTCGGAAAAGACGTGGGCGCGTATGTGCCCGCGCCCGTGCTGCGGGTGATTGAGGGGGAATAAAAGGTTTATTTCACGTTTTCTTTGGGTGCTTTTTCCCAAACGTGAAGAGTCAAAAGAGAGCCGCCCGCGCGGAAGGTCCGCGCGGGCGGCTGGTTTGTGTTTTGTTTGCGGGGGTATCGATCAATACATGCCGCCCATGCCCGGGTTGCCGGCGGGTGCGGCCGGTTCCGGCGCGGGGATGTCGGTCACGAGGGACTCGGTGGTGAGCACCATCGCGGCGACGGACGCGGCGTTCTGCAGCGCGCTGCGGGTGACCTTGGTCGGGTCAGCAATGCCGCGCTCCATCATGTCGGCGTACTCGTCCCTGGCGGCGTCATAGCCGAAGGTCTGGGACTTGCGGGACTTGATCTTCTCGACGATCAGGCTGCCCTCAACGCCGGCGTTCGCGGCGATCTGACGGACGGGCTCCTCCAGCGCGCGCAGCACGATCTGCACGCCGGTCTTGACGTCGCCGGTGGTCTCGGAGACCAGCTTGGTGACGGCCTTGGAGGCGTTGATCAGCGCGGTGCCGCCGCCGGGCACGATGCCCTCTTCGACAGCGGCGCGGGTCGCGGCCAGCGCGTCCTCGATGCGCAGCTTGCGCTCCTTCATCTCGACCTCGGTGGCGGCGCCGACGTTGATGACGGCCACGCCGCCGGCCAGCTTGGCCAGGCGCTCCTGCAGCTTCTCGCGGTCATAGTCGGAGGTGGTGTCCTCGATCTGGCTGCGGATGGACGCGATGCGGGCCTTGATCTCATCAGACTGGCCGGCGCCCTCGACGATCACGGTGTTCTCCTTGTCGATCTTGACCTGGCGCGCGGAGCCCAGCATGTCGATGGTGGCCTCCTTCAGCTCCAGACCCAGCTCCTCGGTGATGACCTGGCCGCCGGTCAGGATGGCGATATCCTGCAGCATGGCCTTGCGGCGGTCGCCGAAGC
>JAFWBZ010000379.1 GCA_017537105.1 Clostridia bacterium
CGAGCAGCACAAACACGAGCACCGCAGCGATGATGAGCTTGGTCTTCTTCTGCATGTGATTTTCTCCCTTCCGATTTTCCAACCGCACCGGGGTTCGCCCTCCGGCGGCGGGCGGCTATTCCATCACCTGAAGGATCATGCACTTCAGGTACTTGGTCTCCACGGACTGCGGCAGGATGGGGTGATCGTAGCCCTGCGTGCGGAACTCCACCAGGCGGATCCGCTTCTTCGCATCCCGGGCGGCCTGGTTGACGATGTCCTGGAACATCTCCGGCAATATGTGCTGGCTGCAGGAGCAGGTGACCAGGAACCCGCCGGGCCGGGTCAGCTTCAGGCCCCGGAGGTTGATCTCCTTGTAGCCGCGCACGGCGGCCTGCACCGCCGCCTTGTTCTTGGTGAAGGCGGGCGGGTCGAGGATGACCACGTCGAACTGCTCCCGGGCGTCGTCCAGTTCCCGCAGCAGGTCAAAGCAGTTGTGCGCCTCGAAGGTCGCCGCGTCCAGGCCGTTGATCCGGGCGTTCTCCCGGGCGACCTCCAGCGCTTCCTCGGAGATGTCCACGCCCAGCACGCTCCGGGCGCCGTATTTCGCCGCGTGCAGCGAGAAGGAGCCGTTGTGGCAGAAGCAGTCCAGCACCCGCGCGCCCGGGCAGAGGGGCTTCAGCGCGGCGCGGTTCCACTTCTGGTCCAGGAAGAAGCCCGTCTTCTGGCCCTGCTTGACATCCACCAGAAAGTGTATGCCGTTTTCCACCATGTCCACGCGGTCCGGCACCTCGCCGCGCAGCAGCCCCGTGGTCTGCGCCATGCCCTCCAGCCGGCGCACGGGCACGTCGCTGCGCTCCCAGATGCCCCGGGGCGCGACGACCTCCATCAGGATGTCGCAGAGCATGTCCTTGATGCGCTCGATGCCCAGCGAGAGCGACTGCAGCACCAGCACATCCGCGTACTTGTCCACCACCAGGCCGGGCAGAAAGTCCGACTCGGAGTAGATCAGGCGGCAGCTGTCCGGGTCGCACAGGCGCTGCCGGTATTCCCAGGCGTCCCGCACCCGGCGCTCGAAGAACGCCCGGTCGCAGGGTTCGTCGCTGCGGGTCAATATGCGCAGGGAGATCTGGCTCTGGGGATTGTAGAAGCCCCGACCGATGAATTTGCCGCGGAAGTCGCAGACCTCCACGATGTCTCCGTTTTCAAACGCGCCCTCCACGCCCTCGATCTCCGAGGCATAGATCCAGGGATGCCCGCCGCGCACGCGGGTCTCGCGGGTCTTGCGAAGCGTCACCTTTGCCATATCGTATCACCGTTTTCCGTCAGATTGGGTCGTTGAATTTCATGATAACATAACTGTGTAAACTTGTCCATCCCGGCAGATTATGATACAATAAGAACCAACACTTTCGAACCAGGAGTTGTCATCATGGAAAACCAACCCCAGGGCGTGCGTCTGAACAAATACGTGGCGGACAGCGGCTACTGCTCCCGGCGGGAAGCCGACCGGCTGATCGCCGAGGGCCGGGTGCAGATCGACGGAAAGCCCGGCGCGCGGGGCGACCGGGTGCGGCCCGGCATGGCGGTCACCGTGGACGGGCGGCCGCTGTCCGGCGCGGGCGAAAAGGTCTACATCCTGCTGAACAAGCCCCGGGGCATCGTCTGCACCGCCGACCCCCGGGAGCCGATGAACGTGGTGGACTACGTGGGCCATCCCGCGCGCATCTTTCCCGTGGGCCGGCTGGACAAGGACAGCGAGGGCCTGCTGCTGCTGACCTCCGACGGCGGGATCGTAAACCGCCTGCTGCGGGCCTCCGGCGGCCACGAGAAGGAGTACGAGGTGACCATCGACCGGCCCGTGACCCCGGAATTTGCAGAGCGGATGATGCGGGGCGTGCCCATCCTGGACACCGTCACCCTGCCCTGCCGCCTGCGCCGCACCGGCGAGCGCAGCTTCAACCTCGTGCTGGTGCAGGGGCTGAACCGGCAGATCCGCCGCATGTGCGAGGCGCTGGGCGCAAACGTCACCCAGCTGCGCCGGGTGCGCATCATGAACCTGCGGCTGGGCAGCCTGAAACCCGGCCAGTGGCGGAACGTCACGCCGGAGGAGCTGCGCGGGCTGCTGGAACAGCTGGGCGAGGACCGCGGCGCGGAGGGCACGCAATAGGGCCCTTCCCGCTCCTGCCGCGCGGCGGTTTGACCGCAGGGAACCTTCCTTCCCATCAACATGCAAAGAAGGCATCTGTCCCCGCGCCGCATGCCGGGGACGACGGACATGAATCGACAGAAGAGACAAAAGCGCCGCCCGCTTCTCAGGCGCATCCTCCGCGGGATCCTGTGGCTGATCCTCGCCTATCTCGCGCTGAACATCGTCGCGGGCTATCTCCCCTTCGCCCGGCTTCCGGAGCTGGACGCGGAGACCGCCGCCGCGCTGGAGGCCCGCGTGGAGCAGATGCAGGGGGACGCGGACACCGGCGACCGCGCCATGCTGCTGGAGGACAGTTCGGAGGGCCTGGACGAGCGCATCCGGCTGATCCACCGGGCGCAGCGGGAGATCGTCATCGTCACCTACGAGTGCCACGACGGGGAGAGCACCCGGGACATCCTGGCCGCGGCCCTGGAGCGCGCGGCGGCGGGCGTGCGGGTGCGCTTCCTGGTGGACGGCATCGCCGGCCGGCTGGACCACATGGACGAGGACCTGTTCCGGGCCGTGGCGATCCACCCCAACGTGGAGGTCCGCTTCTACAATCTCATCACCCAGCTGACGCCCTGGCGGCACATGGGCCGCATGCACGACAAGTACGTGATCGTGGACGCCGCCGCCTACATTCTGGGTGGGCGCAACATGTTTGACAAGTTCCTCGGGGACTACCCCTCCGCGAGCCGCAGCGTCGACCGGGAGGTGCTGGTGTACAACGGCGAAAACCGCGCGGACAGCAGCCTGTTTCAGCTTCGGGAATACTTCGAGGGCATGTGGAACCACCCGTACACCACGCCCTTCCACGCCCAGCGCCGCATCGGCGAGGCCCGGCGCCAGGCGGTCTACGACGGGCTCTCCCAACGCCTCGAAGGCCTGCGCGCGCGCCGCCCGGAGCTGTTCGCCGACTTCGACTACGCGGCGGCCACCGTGGAAACCCGGGGTGTCTGGCTCGTCTCCAATCCCACGACGATCTACGCCAAGGCGCCCGTCGTGTTCGGGCAGCTGCGCGCGCTGATGGAGCGGGCCGGGGACAACGTGGTGCTCCACTCGCCCTACGCGATCCTCAACCGCGCCATGCGGGACGCGCTGGCCGGGATCGCGGCGAAGACGCCGGTGACGCTGATGGTGAACGCCGTGGAGAACGGCGCGAACCTGGTCGCCAGCGGGGACTATCTCTTCCACCGAGGAAGCGTGCTCTCCACCGGCGTCCGGCTGCTGGAGTACGCCGGCGGCGATTCCTACCACGGCAAGGCGGTCGCCATCGACGACAATCTGTCTGTCATCGGCTCCTTCAACCTGGACCTGCGCAGCGCCCATGTGGACACCGAGCTGATGCTGGTGATCCGCGGGCGGGACTTCAACGCACAGCTGCGCCGAAACATGGAAGCGCTGCACGCCGACTGCCGGGAAATCACGCCGGACGGCGCGGAGCGGCTGCCGGACGGGCTGGTGATCGCGCCGCTGCCCTGATGGAAGCGGGCGGGGATCGCCTGCCTCGGCCTGCTGCTGCAGCCCTTCCGGAACCTGCTGTGACACGATGAGACGGGGAGGATGACCATCATGATCCACGAGATCGGCAACGGCCTGCTCTGCGTTCGCGCCTCGGAGCGCGGCGCGGAGCTGCAATCCATACGCACCGCCGATGGCGCGGAGTACCTGTGGCAGGGGGACGCGAAATACTGGTCGGATCGCTCGCCGATCATCTTCCCCTACGTGGCGCGGCTGACGGAGGGCAGCTACACCTTCGGGGGCCGGCGCTATGCACTGCCCATCCACGGCTTCGCGCCGCAGGCGGCGTTTGCGGTGGAGACGGCCGCATCCGACACGCTGCGCTTCACCCTGTGCGACAGCGAGGCCACCCGGGCCGCCTATCCGTTCCGGTTCCGGTTCACCGTGGAATACCGGCTCGAAGGGCCCTCGCTGATCATCGGCTACGCGGTGGAGAATCGCGGCGACGGCCCCATGTACTTCGGCGCGGGCGTGCATCCCGGCTTCAACGTGCCCCTGGACCCCGGCGTTCCCTTCGAATCCTATCGCCTCCGCTTCGACGCGCCGTACCGGCCGCAGCGGGTCGGGTTCTCGCCGGACTGCTTCGTCACCGGGGAAACGGCCCCGTACGCGCTCCGGGAGGACCGCATACTGCCGCTGCGGCACGACCTGTTTGACGACGACGCGGTCATCCTGAAGGACACCGCGCGAAGGCTCAAGCTGTACAGCCCGCTGGGAAAGCGCGCGGTGACCTTCGCCTTTCCCGACCTGCCCGTCTTCGGGCTGTGGCACTGGCCCCGCACCGACGCGCCATACGTCTGCCTGGAGGCGTGGTCCTCGCTGCCCTCCCGCGTGGGCGTCGTCGAGGACCTGGCGACCCAGCCCGACCTGGTGCGCCTGCCCTCCGGCCAAACCTGGCGCACCGCCGTGACCGTGACCTTCGAATAGCGTCTGCGACAAAACCCGCCCGGGACAGGGGCGGGTTTTGTCGTATTGTCTCTTCCTACAATCGGTCGACGTGCGCCCGGATATACTGCGAGGGCGTCATGGCCGTGAACTTTCGAAACACCGTGCTGAAGTAGGCCGGGGTGTCGAAGGAGAGCTCCTCGGCCACCTCCGTGATGCTGCCCCGCTGCAGCAGCAATTCCTTCGCCAATTCGATCTTCTGCTGGTTGATGTAGGCGCGCGGCGTCGTCAGCATCTGCCGCCGGAACTTCTCCTTGAAGTGCGACAGCG
>JAFWBZ010000380.1 GCA_017537105.1 Clostridia bacterium
AAGAGCACAGGCGCCACATGGTGGACGGCCGGGACATGACGCCTCCGGAGATCGCCGGGATGCTGGGCATCTCCCTCAATACCCTGTATTCGCGCCGATCCCAGCTGGGCGGCGCATCCTACCAGGCGGTGACGGACATGTACCGGGCCAACCTTTTCGGCAATTATGCGGATCGGAGCCCCCGATACATGGTGGACGGGCAATGGATGAGCCGCCGCCAGATCGCCGCCATGCTGGGCATCTCACGACACACGCTGGCCAACTGGTTCTCCAAGCATAAGGGGAAAACCGTGCAGGATGCCATCGCCTACTACCGCGGCTATCAGACCGGCGAGCGCAAGCGCGGCCATGGGGACGGCCGCCCGCCAATCCTCTACCGGGCCGGACGCAAGGAATACTCGGTGTCGCAGGTAGCGCGGATGTTCGGCGTGGCCCGCACCTCGGGGGAGAACGTGCTGAAGCGGCGCGGCGGCGACATGGCCGCCACGATCCGGCACTACCGGGAGAGGGAGGACAAGCGGAAGCGCATGGCGGAGGCGGAGATCATGCGCATACTGGGATACTGAGGAGGTGTTTCCATGAACACGGCGATCAAACCGATTGAAACGATCTATAACGGCTACCGGTTCCGGAGTCGGCTGGAGGCCCGCTGGGCGGTGTTCTTCGATGCCACCGGTATCAAGTATCAGTATGAGCCGGAGGGGTTCAAGCTCAGTGATGGGATTTATTATCTACCGGATTTCTATCTGCCAGACAGCGATACCTTTGTAGAGATCAAGGGAGTTATGTCGGAAAAGGATACACACAAGATAGATCAGTTTATGAAGGAGATGGAAGTAGACTTTCTGATTGGCTACAGCGATTTTCAGTTTCAGGCCAGTGACGCATGGTACTCCGGGTTTTCTCTCGCCAAACGGGAGGAATCCGTTCTTTGTCGCTGTCACGACTGTGGGAAGTATTATTTCATGGGGTGGAACGGCAAATGGGCCTGTAAATGCTGCGGGGCTTATGACGGCGATGGGCATTTTGACGCGATCCTTGACGGCGACGGAGACATAAACCTCTCTCAGCTATTTTATAAGAGACCTTATGATCCGTCCGATCACAAAGGGCCTGAAATTGGACACTATCCCAAAGCCGCAAAAATCCTGCAGGCTATCACCAAAGCCCGCCAGGCGAGATTTGAACACGGCGAACGGCCATAGGAGGGCACCATGACATACGACAGACCCTTGACCATCACCACCGCCGGAAGCCGGGAGGCGCGAATCTGGAAGCCCTCGGCGACCACCTGGACGGCGCTGGTGGAGCGGCTGCGGGTGCCCCAGGCGGGCACCGAGAGCCATGCCGCCTACATGCGCATGAGCAAGGCCCAGCAGGATACGCTGAAGGATGTGGGCGGGTTCCTGGGCGGCACGCTGCGGCGCGGGCGGCGGAAGATCACGGAGGTGACCGGGCGCGACCTGGTCACCCTCGACCTGGACGCCATCCCCGCCGGCGACACCGACGGCGTGCTGTTCGACGTGGACATGCTGGGCTGCGCGGCCTGCGTGTACTCCACCCGGAAGCACGACCCGGAACATCCCCGGCTGCGGGTACTGCTGCCGCTGGGGCGGACGATCTCCGCCGAGGAGTACGAGCCCGTAGCCCGGCGGATGGCCGGGAAGCTGGGCATCACGAAGGCCGACCCCACATGCTTCCGGCCCAACCAGATGATGTACTGGCCCAACATATCGGCGGACAGCCAGTACATCTATGAGGTCTATGACAAGCCGCTGCTGGACCCGGACGCGGTGCTGGCGGAATACAAGGACTGGCACAACGCCGCCGAGTGGCCGGCGCTGCCCGGCGAGGCGGCGGACAACCGCGAGCGGGGGAAGAAGCTGAAGGACCCCGCCGAGAAGGAGGGCATCGTCGGCGCGTTCTGCCGCTGCTACTCCATCACCCGGGCCATGGACGAGCTGCTGCCCGGCGTGTACCTGCCCACCGACATGCCCGGGCGGTACACCTACGCCCAGGGCAGCACCGCCGGCGGCGCGCTGGTGTATGACGACAAGTGGCTGTACAGCCACCACGCCACCGACCCATGCAGCGGCATCGAGGTCAACGCCTGGGACCTGGTGCGGCTCCACAAGTTCGGTGACCGGGACGACGACGTAAAGGACGGCACGCCGGTGAACCGGCTGCCCAGCTACGCGGCCATGAGCGCCTTCGCCCAGGAGCTGAAGGAGGTCAAGCGCGACCTGCTGAGCCGGCAGATCAGTGCGGCGGACGACTTCGGCGCGCCCGTGGCGGACGACGACTGGCTGACGGAGCTGGACACCGACCGGGCGGGAAAGCCGAAGCTGACGGCGGGCAACCTGGCACTGATCTTCCACAACGACCCGGCGCTGAAGGGGAAGTTCGGCTTCAATACCTTTCGTCACGCCATCACCGCCGAGGGCGCGCTGCCGTGGAACAGCCGCTCCCGCTGCCCGCGGGACTGGACCGACACCGACGACGCCTCGCTGCGGAATTTCTTTGACCTGCGCTACGGGCTGACCGGCTCCGGCAAAATCGCCGACATGTTCACCCAGGTGGCCCACGAGCACATCACCGACGACGTGGCCGACTACCTGAACGGTCTGACCTGGGACGGCGTGCCCAGGGTGGACACGCTGCTGGTGAAATACCTGCGCGCCGACGACACGCCCTACACCCGGGCGGTCACCCGGAAGACGCTGATCGCCGCCGTGGCCCGGACCATGGAGCCCGGGTGCAAATTCGACTACGTGCTGACGCTGGAGGGCGTACAGGGCATCGCGAAAAGTATGTTGGTAGACATACTCGGCGGGCGCTGGTACAACGACTCCATCCAGACGTTCACAGGCAAGGAGGCCATGGAGCAGCTGCGGGGCAGCTGGCTGGTGGAGATCCCCGAGGTAGACCGGTTCTCCACGAAGTTTGACAGCGCCGTGATCAAGCAGTTCATCACCCGGCGCGACGACATCTTCAGGGAGAGCTACGGCTACCGGACTTCCACCCACCCGAGGCGCTGCGTGTTCATCGCCACCACCAACAACCCCGAATTCCTGGTGGACGCCAGCGGGAACCGGCGCTGGTGGCTGGTCCACTGCAACGCCACGCGGGAACAGCCCGGCGAGGATATGGAAAGTCTGCGGCGCGACCGCGACCAGGTGTGGGCCGAGGCGCTGGAGCTGTACCAGATGGGCGAGGGGCTTACGCTGCCGAGGGAGCTGGAGAGCGAGGCCACGAAGCGGCAGGTCTCCGCACAATCGGAGGATGCTTGGCGCGGTCAGATAGCGGAGTTCCTCACAAAGCCGCTGCCGGAGGATTGGAAGCAACGCTCCATCGCCGAGCGCGTGAGCTGGTGGCGCAGCGTGGACGAGTTTAACCCGGTGCTGGACGGGAAGCTGGTCGAGCGACAGACAGTGTGCGTTGCTGAAATTTGGTGCGAAATGCTGGGGCGCGACCTGAGCGACCTGGACCTGGTTCGGTCGAGGCGTATCGGCGCGATACTTCGCGTGACACCAGGCTGGGCGCCTGGCGGGACGCAGCGGACAAACGCCTATGGCGTCCAAAAAACCTTTATCCGAAAGCCTTGAAACGCTGTAACCGAAGGTTTTTGGGGTTTGTAACTGAAGGTTCTTCGGTTACACCCTCGGTTTCAGGGCAAAAGCCCCGTAATTACGGCATTTTTTGGGATTTGTAACCGAAGAAACGATTCTATTAAATAGAAATAGAAATAGGGGGAATTAGATAGTATAGATAATAGCCTAATATACCTAATACAGATATACCTATAGAGAGAGGACGGTTACAGTTACATGTTAGAACGCGACATCGAAGCCCATCTCCGCGAGGGCGTGAAGCACCTGGGCGGCTGGTGCCTGAAGTTTGTGACGCCGGGGTTTACCGGGGTGCCGGATCGGATCGTGATCATGCCCGGCGGGCGGATCGCCTTCGTCGAGCTGAAGCGCCCCGGCCAGCGGGAGCGACAGCGGCAGGCCTTCGTCCAGGCCCGGCTGCGGAAGATGGGGTGTAAGGTGTTCAGCGCCGTGGACGGCATGGACCGGGTGGCCGGGGTGCTGGCCTGGTGCGAGAAGGGAGGTGATCAATAATGTCCGTGTTCAAACCGCATCCCTATCAGCAGTACGCCATCGACAGAATCGTAAATCAGGCGAATGTGGGGCTGTTTCTTGACATGGGCCTTTAGCCCGGCAAGACCGTTATCACTCTGACCGCCATCGAGAAGCTGATCCATGAGTGGGGCATCGTGAAGCGGGTGCTGGTCATCGCGCCGAAGAAGGTCGCCGAGGCCACCTGGCAGGCGGAGGCGGCGAAGTGGGAGCACCTGAAGGGGCTGACCTTCGCCACGGCGCTGGGCACGGCGGCGGAGCGAGCGGCGGCCGTGGAGGCCGGGGCGGAGATCACCGTCATCAACCGGGAGAATGTGGTGTGGCTGGTGAAGTGGTGCGGGGAGAGGACCTCATCCGACCCGCCTTCGGCGGCCCACCTTCCCCACCGGGGGAAGGCTTTTGGCTGGCCGTTCGATATGGTGGTGGTGGATGAATCGTCATCCTTCAAGAGCCCGAGCGCGAAGCGGTTCAAGGCGCTGAAGCGGATGCTGCCGAAGATCCACAGCGTGGTGATTCTGACCGGGACGCCGGCGCCCAACGGCATCGAGGACCTGTGGAGCCAAATCTACCTGCTGGACAGGGGTGAGCGGCTGGGGCGGTATGTGACTCATTACCGGCAGCGGTACTTCGACCACAATCCATGGCGGCACGAGTACGTGCCGAAGCCGGGGGCGTTCGAGGCCGTCCAGAAGCGGATCTCCGACATCTGCGTGAGCATGAAGGCCGAGGACTGGCTGACGCTGCCGGAGATGATCGTCGACGACATCCCCGTGGCGCTGGATCCGGAAGCGGCGAAGGCCTACCGGCGACTGGAGCGGGAGATGGTGCTGGAGGTGGGCGACGAGGAGATCAGCGCCATGAGCGCGGCGGGGCTGACCAACAAGCTGCTGCAGCTGTGCGGTGGCTCCCTGTACGATGAGGGCGGCGGGGCCGTCCACGTGCACGACGCGAAGCTGGAGGCGCTGGGCGAGCTGATCGAGCAGCTGCACGGGGAACACGCGCTGCTGTTCTACGGCTACCGGCACGAGCTGCCCGGCATCGAGGCGCGGCTTTCCGGGCTGAGGTGGCGGCGACTGGAGAGCGCGGCGGACGCCGAGGCCTGGAACCGGGGCGAGGTGGACGTGCTGCTGGCCCATCCGGCGAGTTGCGCCTATGGGCTGAATTTGCAGGACGGGGGCAGGCACGTGATTTGGTACACGCTGACGTGGAGTTTGGAATTGTACCAGCAGGCGAATGCCAGGTTGCACCGGCAGGGGCAGGACAAGCCCGTGATCGTGCACCGGCTGCTGGTCCAGGGCGGGGTGGACGAGGACGTGGCGAAGGCCCTGGAGGGGAAGGACGAGACGCAGGCGGCGCTGATCGAGGCGCTGAAGGCGAGGATTGAGAGGTGTAGGAATTGACGGCCAAGGAGTTTTTGAGGCGGGCCAGGGAGGTCGACCGGCGGCGCTGGACGTGGAGGTCGTGGACGTGTGGCCGCCTGGGCGGCTGTCTCAGACGGAGAAGGACGCCTACGACGCCCTGGCGTCGACGGGGCGGATACGGCCCGTGCGGGTGGACAGGGACGGCGCGGGACGGGTATATGTGCGGTATATGGCGGACTGCCCGGAACAATGGATCCGGGAGGAGCTGCGGGAAGCGAAGTATAAGGGCAGGCAGATGGATTTGACGGAGGTGGAAAAGTGAAGCTGATTTATCTGGACCAGCGCGTGATCGTGCCGGTGGTGGATGAAAGCCGGGGCGGGATGCGGTATGAGATGGAGATGAGCATCGGGGAGCTGCTGAAGCGGTCGCTGGAGGGCTTCGAGCCGGCGGTGGTGGAGATAGTGTGTTGCGAGGATTGTGAGTATGGGCATATCGGAGCGACAAGGACTTATAATCATTGCCACAAATTCAATATCTGGACGCCGTATTTCTGGTTTTGTGCAGATGGAAAACCGGGGGAGGCGAGAGCGTGACGGCCAAGGAGTTTTTGAGGCGGGCCAGGGAGGTGGACCGGCGGGTGGATGAGGCCCAGGAACGGGTGGAGCGGCTGCGGGCGAAGCTGGAGGCCGGGCGGATGAGCAGCGTCACCGGAATGCCCCGGGGCGGCGGGGCCGACTGGACGGAAACCGCCGACCGGCTGATCGAGCTGGAGCGGGTGGTGAACGAGCGGATTCGCGAGCTGGTGCGGTGGAAGCTGGCGGCCATCGACGCGATCCGGGCCGTGGAGGAGCCGAGGCTGAGCGAAGTGCTGGAGCTGTATTACATCGACGGCTTCACCTGGGAGGAGGTGGCGCGGCGGATGGGACTGGATCAGCGGTGGGTGTACCGGCTGCACGGGCGGGCACTGCTGATGGTGAAGGTGCCGGAGGAGGTGGAAGCGTGAAGCGCAGAAATATGGACGACATCGAGAATACCGTTGAATCTGTCGTGACGATCATCTTCATGTTCGCGGGTGCGGTGTTTATCCTGCTCTGTTTGGCTACGATGATTTGGATGCTGGTCAAACTGGTCGAGATGATTTGACCATTGAAAGCCATGTTTTTAATGTGCTATACTGTAAGCTGACCGAAGCGGGCACGAGAACAGGATCGTGTCCGCTTTGCGTTTGGGTGACGCGCCTCACGGCGCGGGACAGGGCCCGTTTCATGGTGCGAGGCCCGGCGGGGACAGGTACCCGCTCCTCCGCGGTGGTGGGTGCCGTGGATGAAATAATAATCACGATGCCCGGAGGGAGGCGGCGGCATGGCGACGGGCAAGTATCAGAAATGGCTGACGCCCGACGGCCTGATGCTGCTGGAGGGCTGGGCGAGGGACGGCCTGACGGATGAACAGCTGGCCCGGAAGATGGGAATTTCGTGCGGCACCCTGTACGCATGGAAAAACAAATTTCCTGAGATTTCGAAGGCCCTAAAAAAGGGCAAGGAAGTCGTCGATGTCGAGGTGGAGAACGCGCTGCTGAAGCGGGCGCTGGGGTACGAATACACCGAGATGATGGTGGAACATTCGCCCGATGGTGTGAAGCGCCGGGAGACGGTGAAGTTCATACCGCCGGACGTGACCGCGCAGATCTTCTGGCTGAAGAACAGAAAGCCGGAGACCTGGCGTGAGAAGCAGGTGGTGGAGGTCTCCGAGGAGGCGCTGGATCGGGCGCGGGAGATCCTTGGGGGTGTCAAGAGTGTTATCCAGTAAGCAGCAGGAGTTCCTGGACAACTGCTCCCGGCGCTGGAACGTGAAGACCGGGGCGACTGGCAGCGGAAAAACCTGGCTGGATTACGCGGTGGTGATTCCCCAGCGCCTGCTGGCCTTGCGGGGCGAGGGCGCGGCGGTGATCCTGGGCAACACCCAGGGCACGGCGAACCGGAACATATTGGAGCCGATGCGGGACATCTGGGGCGACGCGCTGGTGGGCACGATCAACAGCAATGACAACAGTGCGCGGCTGTTCGGCAAAAAGGTCTATGTCATGGGCGCGGACAACAAGAAGCACGTTGCCAGGATTCAGGGCATGACCATCGAGTACGCCTACGGCGATGAGGTGCCGACCTGGGCGGAAGCGGTGTTCCAGATGTTGAAGTCGCGCCTGCGCTGCCCGCACAGCCACTTCTACGGCACCGGCAACCCGGACGCGCCCCAACACTGGTTCAAGAAGTTCCTGGACAGCGACGCCGATATTTATTATCAGCCTTCGACGATCTTCGACAATCCGTTTTTGCCGAAGGAGTTCGTGGACAACCTGTGCAAGGAGTACGCGGGGACGGTCTATTACAACCGCTTCATCCTCGGGCAGTGGGTGGCGGCGGAGGGCGTGGTTTATCGGGCCTTCGCCGACGATCCGGAGCGGTTCATCGTGGACGACCTGCCGGAGGGAGACGCGATTCGCAACGCCGTGATCGGGGTGGACTTCGGCGGCGGCAAGTCGGCGCACGCCTTCTGCTGCATGGGGTTTACCGTGCGAGGGCGGCTGGTTGTGCTGGACGAGTACCGGGAGCAGCGGGCGCTGGACCCGAACAAACTGGCGCAGGATTTCGTGGACTTCGTGCGGCGGTGCAAGAGCCGGTGGGTGATCTCGGATTGCTGGTGCGATTCGGCGGAGCAGACGCTGATCAACGGGCTGCGGAGCGCGGCAGCCTCGGCTGGGCTGGGGCTGAACATCGGCAACAGCTTGAAACGGCCGATCAACGACAGGATTCGGGCGACCTGCATTCTCATGGGGGCGGGGTGCTTTTTCGTGAACAGGGCGTGCGTCGAGACCATCGACGCGCTGAAGAGCGCACTGTGGGACGCGGACGAGCTGACTGAGGATGTCAGGTTGGACGACGGGACTACGAATATCGACAGCCTGGACGCGATGGAGTACAGCTTCGAGCGCGAGATTCCGGCGCTGATTGATGGATGGAGGTTTACCGCATGAATGAACACAAGGTATTGATTGCCGTGCCAGCGCTGGACACCATGCCGACGCAGACGGCATACAGCATGTTGAGCCTGAAGCGCGACTGTCCGAGCAAGTTCTCCTTCATCGTGCGGGCGTCCTGCCACGACGCGCGGAACATGCTGGCACGGGAAGCCATCGAGAGCGGCGCGGATCGCGTGCTGTGGCTTGATAGCGACATGGTATTTCAGGACGACCTCATGCTCCGGCTGGGTGAAGACCTGGACGCGGGATGGGATATGGTCTGCGGACTTTACTTCAAGCGTGAATTGCCGGTGACGCCGGTGATCTATAAGCGCGTGGAGATGGCAAACGGCGTGGAGCCTTACAAGGACTACCCGAAGGACGAGATCTTCCCGGTGGCCGGCTGCGGCTTCGGCGCGGTGATGATGAACACAGAGCTGCTGACTCGTTCGGACGAGTTCAAGACGGGGCCGTTCACGCCGCTTCCGCATCTGTCCGAGGACCTGTCCTTCTGCAAGCGGGCGGCGGACGCGGGCGCGCGGATCGCCTGTGACAGCCGGATCAAGGTTGGGCATGTCGGCGTGATTGCCTACGGTGAGGCGATGTACAGGCATCCGGGAGGCTGAGGCTATGTGGGTTTGGGACAAAATCAAAAGCTGGGGGCGAGGGCTGATGCAGAGGACGGCGACGGCGACGGGCATCGCCCGCGAGTTCAAGGACATATTCGAGCTGGGCGACGTGCCGGCGTTCAATCAGTTTTACTATTACGGCATTTTCGTATGGAAGGCGCTCTATCGCGGGCTGTACAAGGACTGGCACGTGGTGCCGGTGGTGGCTGTTGGCGCGAAGCCCGGGCAGACGCGGCAGCTGTTTCGGCTGAATACGGCCAAGGCCGTCAGCGCGGAGTTGGCCTCGCTGGTCTGGGGCGAGGAGGCGCAGTTCTCGGTGTCCACCAATGGATGGGTGGAGCAGCGGAACGAGGACGGCGTTGTCACCAATCCCGACCCGCTGAAGGGGTTTGTCGAGGACGTGCTGCGGCGGAACGCCTTCGGGGAGAAGCTGCAGGAGCTGGTCGAGCAGGGGCTGGCCCTGGGTGGGGCGTCGATTAAGGTCTGGGCGGAGCCGGAGAGGAAGGGACTCCCTCAGTCTGCTTCGCAGACAGCTCCCTCGGAGAGGGAGCCTTTTGGGGTGCGGCTGGGGTATGTGATGGCCGACCAGTTTGTGCCACTGGCCTGGGACAACGCGCGAGTGACCGAGGGCGTGTTCATCTCCCGGCGGGCGCGGAAGGGCTGGTATTACACCCGGCTGGAGTGGCACCGGTGGAACGGCGAGACCTACATCATCACCAACGAGCTGTACAAGTCCGAGATGCAGCGCGGGGCGATGGCGGGGATGAATCAGGACATCCTGGGGATCCGCTGCCCGACGACGGAGCTGCAGGAGATGTTTCCGGGGCTGGAGCCGGAGACCGTGGTGCCGGTGGAGGAGAGCCTTTTCAGCTACTTCCGGACGCCCATCGCCAACAACATCGACGACAACTCGCCGCTGGGCGTCAGCATCTACGCCAACGCGCTGGAGACGCTGCACGCCATCGACATCTGCTATGATTCGTTCGTGACGGAGTTCCGGCTGGGGAAGAAGAAGATCATCGTGCCGGCGCGTTTTTTGCGCATGGTGACCGACCCGCAGACGGGGCGGCAGGTGCGGTACTTTGACCCCAACGACGAAACCTATGTGGGCGTGGCCGACGACGACGGGACGGCGGGGGTGCACGACATCTCCGTGGAGCTGCGCGTCGAGGAGCATGTGGCGGCGCTGAACGCGCTGCTGAGCATACTGTGTCTGCAGATCGGGTTCTCGGCGAACACGTTCAGCTTTGACGAGCACCAGGGCGGGATTAAGACCGCGACCGAGGTGGTCAGCGAGAACTCCAAGACCTTCAAGACCGTGCGGACGGTGCAGAATCAGCTTAGGCCGATGCTTGAGCACATGGTGCAGAATATCATCGACGTGGCGATCCTGTACGGCATGGAGTGGGAAGGGCAGAGCGTGGAGCGCCTGGCCGCCGGGGGCTGGGAGGTCAAGGTGACGTTTGACGACGGCGTGACGCAGGACCGGCAGACGAATTTGAATGAAGGTGTTATGCTGGTGGGCGCGGGGCTGCTGTCGAAGTACAAGTTCCTGACCGACAAGAAATTCGGCCAGGGGTTGACCGACAAGGAGGCCGCCGAGGAGCTGCAGCGGATCCGGGACGAGCACCAGCAGACGGTGAACGAGGAGCAGGTGCGGCTGTACGGGGGCGGGGCGTAAACTCCCTCAGTCGCCTTCGGCGACAGCTCCCTCTCAGAGGGAGCCTTTGGGGAAGGTGATTGGACATGGCAAACCCTGACTTTCTGGACGTTCTCGGGGATGAGATGGGGCGGGTGTACGAGGCCTGCCATGACCGGCTGCTGATCAACCTGGCGCGGCATTTCATGTTCCTGCGGCCTGGGGAGCAGCCCGGCGGGGCGTTTGAATACCAGGCAAAGAAGCTGCTGGAGATGGGGCAGCTGACCCGGGAGAGCGTGGAGATCATCAAGGCTATGCTGGAGGGCGCGGACCCGGCGCTGGCGGACTGCCTGGAGGCGGCCATCGTGGAGGCGCTGGAGGACGTGGAGCCCCAGCTGCGCAAGGCCGCCGAGGCGGGGCTACTGGGTGGCGGTGTGCCGCCGGAGATCAGCCCGAGGGCGACGGCGGCGTTTGAACGGTATTATGAGCAGAGCGCGGACAAGCTGAACCTGGTCAACACGGTGATGCTGGAGAGCACTCAGGATGCCTACCGGAAGACGGTGAGCGATATCGTGAACCGTATGCAGCGGGCGCAGACCATTATCGACGCGGCGACCGGCGAGGTGGTTAGCGGGGTGGAATCCTTCAATCAGGCGCTCAAGGACGCGGTGCGGAAGCTGGTGGCGAAGGGGATCACCGGCTTTGTGGACCATGGCGGACACCGGTGGCGGCCGGAGACCTACGTCGCCATGGACATGCGGACGACATTCCACAACGTATCGAGGCAGGCATTCTGGGACCGGAACGAGGAATACGGGAACGACCTGTATCTGGTCAGCCAGCATCCGGGGGCGCGTCCTCTGTGCTATCCGTGGCAGTGCAAGGTGATCAGCCGGACGGACCAGGCGCGGGACGTGACGGACGGCGCGGGCCAGCCCGTCCACGTGTACGCCCAGAGTGAGACCACCTACGGCGAGCCGGCGGGGCTGTTCGGCATCAACTGCGGGCATCACCCGGAGCTGTTTATCCCCGGCGCGACGATGGTGCCGGAGCTGCGGCAGGGCGAGGAAGAGAACGCGCGGCAGTACGCCGAGAGCCAGAAGCAGCGTGGACTGGAGCGGGAGTTCCGCAAGGCCCGGCTGGACATGGAGGTCGCGAAGGCGCAAGGCGCGGGCAAGGACGAGCTGGACCGGCTGCGGGGGCGGCTGAAGGACGCCGACGAACGGCTGAACCGCTTCGAGCAGGAGACTGGACGCAGGCGGCGCCGAGAGCGGGAGTACGCGCCGGTGGACGCGAAGTGGCCGAAGCCGGAAGCACAGGTGCCCGCGAAAAAGGCGTTGACGGATGACGGCGGGAGTGGTACAATGAAACAAGAGCAGGGAAACTCGGCAATTCCTGACGAGATTCGAGGAGATTATCAGGATTTCAAGGAACTCACGCTTGGAACCAAAGAACTGCAAAAACTTGACGAGTTACACGAAAAAGCGCTTAGTACGGGGCATGAACATGGCGCAATAGTTGAGAACGGGAGTATCTCTGATAGTTTTACTTCTGGTAACGCAAATGGGGTTCAAGTTCCTGCGGAATACTTGAAACTGCCGAATGTTTCTTTACTTCATTCGCATACCAACGATACTGTTCTGTCTGGGCCTGATTTCGCTTTTCTGCTCAGGGAAAATGTCGCCAATGTTGCCGTGAAAAACCGTTCCGGCGAAGTGTTCAATGTCGCCATAGGGGATGGATACAGACCGGACGAAGAGGAATTCATTCAGATTCTTGAATGGGCCAGACGCGAGGCAGAGCAGAGTATATTCCGTGAGGCCCGCGAACGTGGATGGACTGGTGAGCAGATGTTCTACATGGTGATTCGGGAGCAAGCGCGTTTGCTTGCGGGGCGTTTTGAGTGGGATTTGGAAGGAGGAATGCCGTGATGTTTACGGAGAAAATGTCATATTCGGAAGCATTGAAGGTCATTTCTGATGCCTATGCCACGAAAACGAAAGAAGAAGCCGATAGGATATACGAGGACTACCAAGAATTCAGCGCCAGAATACTTCGTCATGAGCTCGAGAGTAAGGACACATTAACAAGCTACAGCTACTCTTAACCGCCTTCGGGCGGTTTTTTGATGGGAGGAAACACCTATGGATGACAAGGCATTGAAGATCGTGCGTGATTACATCTGGGAGCATCTGGACAAGTCTGACGACCTGGCCGCGCTGAACTTCAACTTTGAGGTCTACGTGGTCTGGAAGGCCAAGGCGCTTCAGAACTGGAAATACCTGATCTCCAGCACGCTGCTCGACGGAATGTAATATGAGCTGACCTACAACGGCGACAAGAAGGAATGGTATCTGGACGCCTACAAGAAGTTTGAGAACCGTGTGATCGCGGAGTAGGGAGGGATTCAGAGTGGCCTGCGAACACAAGCGGCTGAAGAGCGTGAACTGCGTGATTTTCTGCATGGATTGCGGGGCGAAGCTGGACAAGGCCCCGGAGTCGGAGCCGGAGAAGAAGCCGGTTAAGAAGCCGGCGAAGAAGCCCAAAGCTGATTAAGGCATCCTGATCGGGGTGCTTTTTTCATACAACCACGTCCGGCGGGACGATAAACACGCGGCGGTGCATCACTCTATGGAGGCAACTCCCTCAGACCCGCTGCGCGGGCCAGCTCCCTCAGGGAGGGCAACTCCCTCAGACCCGCTGCGCGGGCCAGCTCCCTCAGGGAGGGAGCCTTTTGGAGAGTCGTCATCCGGGCACCGAAAAAAGGAGGAGTAGAGCATGGGCAACATCTTCACCAGGAAAGCGCTGAACGACATTATGGGCAACGAGGGACTGACGCCGGAGCAGCGGACCGAGCAGGTGTTCAGCCTGTACGGGCGGGCGCTGGACGATGGCTACATCGCCAAGGGCGCGGCCGCTCAGGCCCAGCAGACGGCGCTGGACAACGCCAAGGCCGAGTGGGAGAAGGGCGTCAAGGTGCCCGATCCCAAGGAGAGCGACGCCTACAAGCAGCTGCAGGGCGAGTTTGACAGCTACAAGGCCATGCAGCAGGCGCGGACGTCCGAGGACTACAAGGGCGTCAAGGGCAAGTTCTTCGAGACGGTCTACGGCATGGTGGATCGCAAGGACGGGGCGAAACCCGTCGCCGAACAGCTGGCGGACATCCGCAAGGGGTATGAGGAGTACTTTGAGCCGGAGAAGAGCCAGCAGCAGAGCAAGCCCACGTTCGGCGCGCCCGTGGAGGGCAGTATGCCGAAGGGGGACCAGGGGGCGGCCTCCGCGTTTTCGCAGGCGTGGGGATTTGTCCCGAAGAAGAAAGAATGAGGAGATGAGACTTTATGCCGAACTTTGTGCAGACTGACGTGAATTACGCCGCCGAGTACAGCCGGGCGCTGGCGGAGGCGTATCCGTATCTGAGCTACTTCGGCGCGGTTTGGGCTTCGCCCAATTCGGCGCTGTACCGGCCCGGCATGGGCAAGACCATGTACATTCCGACGCTGAGCACCAGCGGCGCTCGTGCGGTGGACCGCGACCGCATCGACGGTGTGTTCACCCGCGGCTGGAACAACGACCTGCAGGCGGTCATGCTGGACATGGACCGCGAGTGGGACACCCTCGTGGATCCCATGGACATCCTGGAGACGGGCGACATCGCCACGATCGCCAACATCACCCGGATGTTCAACGAGTTCCAGAAGGTCCCGGAGATGGACGCCTACCTGGCCGCGAAGCTGGCGGGCTTCGCTGCGCTGTACGGCGGCATTGACGCGACCACCCTGACCACGGCGAACATCCTGGCAACCTGGGATGAGTACCTGGCCGAGATGGCGAATCGGCGCGTGAACCGCGACCGGCTGGTGGCGTACATGACGCCGGATACCTACAAGCTGCTGAAGGAAGCCGCGGGCGTGACCCGCTTCGTCAGCACCGACGAGGGCTACAGGGGTATCGACCGCAACGTGGCGCGCCTGGACGGCGTTAACATCGTGGAGGTTCCCGCCGACATGATGAAGAGCGCGTACATCTTCACCCAGGGCTGGGCCGTGGACGTGGCGAACGCGAAGCAGATCAATATGCTGCTGGTCGACCCGCTGGCCGTGGCCGCGCCGATCAAGTACGAGACCTCGATGATGTCCGCCCCCACTGCGCAGTCGAAGGGCAAGTACCTGTACTACGAGCGCTACTACTACGGCGCGTTCAGCCTGATGCAGCGCGGCGCGGGCTTCTTTGCCAACATGAGCGCGGCGGCGACCCTGGGCGCGCTGACCGTGGCGAGCGCTGCGGGCACCGTGGCCTCCGGCGACAGCGTGATCACCGTGACCGGCGCGCTGGTGTACGACAGCGGCCGTGTCCCGATGGATTACGCGCTGTACTACACCAGCGGTCAGAGCGCCGCCGTGTCTCTGACCTACGGCTCCGCACTGCCCACCGATGGCGGTGTGACCTGGACCCAGCTGGTCGGCAATCCGGCGACCATCGCCAGCCAGACGGCCGGCAAGTACATCACCGTGGCGCTGGTCGAGAAGACCACCGGCAAGGTGGTGGCCGGCGGCAACACCACGCTGGTTGTGAAGTCCTGACGGAAGGGAGGCGCGCGATGTGGCGCAGTATTTGACCTATGAGCAGTATCAGGCCTGGGGCGGGACGCTCGACGAGAGCGCCTTCAACCTGGCCGAGATCAAGGCGCGGGCGCGCATCGACGCCATGACGCAAAAGCGGGTGGCGTACATGCAGACCGTGCCGGAGCAGGTGCAGGCGGCCATGATGGAGATCATCGCCGTGGACGGCACCTTCAGCGCCAGCGCGCAGGCCAGCGCGCCCGTCGCCGCCTCCTTCACCACGGACGGCTATTCGGAGAGCTACGGCAACGCGGAGAGTCGGACGGCGGCGATCGAGAAGCAGCTGACCGGGAGCATCGAGACCCTGCTGGACGGCGTGACCGACGACGAGGGGACGCCCCTGCTCTACGCGGGGGTGCCGACCGTCGGCGCGCCGTGGATCGGGGGGATTATCCCGTGAAGCTGTGCAACGACACCATTACCGTGTTCAACGCGCGGGTCGACCCTGAGACGGGCGGCAACGTGTGGGCGCCGACGGTCATCGCCGGCGCGAGCTGGTACCTGACCGACGCTTCCACCGTGGACGCCAGCAAGGGCGGGCTTGTGGCCGCCAACAAGGCGACCATTCGGATCCCCGTGGACGCCGACACCGGCGGGAAGGCCTACGCCGACCCCGTGAGCTACGCCAGCGCCGAGGATGTGTCCGGGCTGTGGACACTGAAGGGCGGCGACATCGTAGTGAAGGCGGCGGTGGCGGGTAGCGACTGGACTCCGACGGCGCTGAAGGCGGCCTACGCCGAGTGCGTGACCGTGCTGGGCGTGACCGACAACCGGCGCGCTCCCCGGGCGCCGCACTGGCGCGTCACGGGAACGTGAGGGGGCGGGAGCATGTTTTCCATCAGCGCGAGGCTGAACGTGAACCTGGACCCCGAGGACATCCTGACGGCCTACGGGCTGGAGCGGGGCGGACGGGTGCAGCGATTCATCGACCAGAAGGTGATCGAAAGCTGCACGCCCTACGTGCCGGCCAGCCCCAACCGGACGCTGGAGTTCTCCGCGCAGGCCACCACGGAGATCGGCAGCGGCGAGGTGATCTGGAATACGCCGTATGCCCATTATCAGTACATGGGCATTGTGTACGGGCCGAACATACCGATCATCGACCCGGAGACCGGCGTCCGCCTGGGCTGGTTCAGCCCTCCGGGACGGCCGAAGCACCCAACAGACCGCGAGCTGACCTACGACACCAGCCAGAATCCCATGGCCGGCCCGTTCTGGTTTGAGCGGGCGAAGGCGGACCATCTGCGTGAGTGGCTGGACGAGGCGCGCAGAGTGATGATAATGGGGGAGTGATACCGCATGCCCGACACCAACAACACCGGAGCCCTCCGGACGTGGCTGCGGCGCTGCCCGGCCATCGAGCGCGCCCGGGCCTTCGGCGTGGACTATCTGGCCGAGAACGGCAGCTATTCGCTGGACGCGACGCCGACGGCGCTGAAATACCGGGAGAATATC
>JAFWBZ010000381.1 GCA_017537105.1 Clostridia bacterium
CGCCGGGAGCCGTTCAGCATCCGGCCGATGCCCGGCACGGCCACCAGCGCCAGCAGCAGAAAGCTCAGCCCCAGCAGCCCGCCGCAGACCCAGGGCCTGCGCAGCACACGGTAATCCAGCTTCAGCACCACCGCCATGCCCGCAGCGCCCACGCCGACGCCCAGCAGCTGGGCATACACCTCCGAGAGCGCGCTGCCCGAATCCTGGGCGTTGTAGTAGCTGGCGGCGTAGAGCACCGTGAGTCCCAGCAGGAGCAGCAGCGCGGTGGTGGCGACGAGCCCGCGGTCGATGTCCCGCAGGCGATGGCGGTTCCAAAGCCCGCCTCCGAATCTTCTTCGCGCGGGAGCTTCCCGCGTCTCCTTGGCCCCGGGAACGGGGACGGTCATCAAGCCCTTCGGCTCTCCAGCGCGTTCACGATGCCCTTGAAGATGCGCCCGCGAGCCTCGTAGTCGTCAAACATGTCGAAGGACGCGCAGCTGGGGGACAGCAGCACGTTGCCGCCCTCCGGCGCCAGCTCGAAGCAGAGCTCGATGGCCCTGCGGAAGTCGTTGCCCGCGTGGGTGTAGCGGGTGTAGCCCACCTTGTCCAGCGCCGCCTGGATCTCCCGGGCGGTCTCGCCGATCAGCACCGCGTGCTCGATGGGATGCTTCAGCATCTCCTCGCCCAGCGCCGTGTAGTCCGCCTTCTTGGGGCTGCCGCCCAGCAGGATCACCGTGGGCCGGTCCATGGCACGGATGGCCTGGAGGGTGGAGTCCACATTGGTGCCCTTGGAATCGTTGATGAAGCGCACGCCGTCCAGCTCCCGCACAAACTCGATGCGATGCTCCACGCCCTTGAAGGTCTTGAGCGTGTGGCGGATCACCGGCGCGGGAATGTCCGCGGCCATGGCCATGGCCGCGGCGGCCAGCGCGTTTTGCAGGTTGTGCTCGCCGGGGATATAGACCTCCGACGCTGCACAGATGGGCTTGTGGTCCTCCGGCGTGCCATAGACGATGGTGCCGTCGAGTACAAAGGCGCCGAAGGGCACGGGGTTCCGGGAGGAAAACCAGATGGGGCGGCACTTCGCGCGCTCCGCCATACTGCGGGTCACCGGGTCATCCCAATTCAGGATGACGCAGTCCTCCGGCGTGCAGTTCTCAAAGATCCGCTCCTTCAGGGAGATGTACCGCTCCATCGTACCGTGGCGGTTCAGATGATCCTCGGAGATGTTCAGCACCGCGCAGATGGCGGGGTGGAACTCCCGGGCGGTTTCCATCTGGAAGGAGGAGATCTCGCACACGGTCACGTCGCCGGGCTTCATCTCCGGCACCGCGCCGGAATAGGGCGTGCCGATGTTGCCCACCACGAAGGTGCGCCGGCCCGCATTCCTGAAAATCTCCCCCACCAGCGTGGTGGTGGTGGTCTTGCCGTTGGTGCCGGTGATGGCCAGCAGCAGGCCGGTGGACTCGCGGTAGGCGTACTCCACCTCGCCCATGACCTCCACGCCCAGCGCCTTCGCCTTCACCACGGCGGGGTGATCCACCGGAATGCCCGGGCTGACGATCAGCTGATCCAGCCCCTCCAGGTGGTTTTCGGGGTGCTTTTCACCCAGCAGGAAGGCGGCCCCCGCGGCCTTCAAATCGTCCAGCTTGCCGCCGAAGTCGGCCTCCGCCTTGGTATCACAGACGCAGACCTCCGCGCCGCGCAGCAGCAACAGCTTCGCGCACGCGATGCCGCTGCGGGCCATGCCCAGAACCATTACACGTTTCATCGTCAATCCCCCCAATCACGCTACAAACCCGAGTAATGCCACCAGGCACAG
>JAFWBZ010000382.1 GCA_017537105.1 Clostridia bacterium
AATACTGATCCCTGCCTAAAATAAGACATTTCAGCGGATTTTTCCGCCGTGGCAGTGTTGAAGCCCCTTGACTTAGCGCTGCTAAGCCTGCGGGACTTCGCCTTGCCACAACGAAAAACCTCCCGCTGATTCAGTCTCATTTTAATCGGGTCTTGGTATGACTCAGACGAAACTGGGGCCTGAACGCCGATGCGGCGTTCAGGCCCCAGTTTGCTTTGCCGGGATCATTTCTTTTTGGGCTGTTCCTTCTGGTGCACCGACTGTACCATGTACTTGAGCACGTTGGACAGCGCCAGGTAGTCGCTGTAGGAGGCGCTGAAGTGCAGGATGTACATCGTGCGCTCGATGGCGCAGCCGATGACGAAGCCCTTGACCTCGATGTCGCCCCAATAGGCCAGGTAGGTGTTGGAGAATGCCCGTGTGCCCATGAAGCGATCGTCGAAGTTCGCGGTGCTGGTTTGGAAGGTGGACCGGTCGTACTGCCTGCTGATGCTGCGCATGTAGCTGATCAGCTGGTCCGTCAGCGCCTGGTCGTCCGGCGTGTGTACCAACCGCTTGCGTGTGACGGCGATGCGGGCGGGGAAATCCCCGTCCTCCACCGGCTCGCGGAAACAGATGGTGTAGATGCCGGGCACGTTGTTCCAGTGGGAGGGATAGTTGAAGGTGTAATCCACGTTCTCATCCACCACAGCGGAGAACTGATAGGTGCTGGTATCGATGATGGAGGGCGGCGCATGCTGCGCGGACTCCTCCGCATCGTCGTAGGCGCCCAATGCGATGTCCCCGCTGTCCGGTTCGCCTTCGGTCTCGTCGGAGGAGGTGCGCTTCTCCTGTTCCATCTTCTGCTGGGCGATCTCCTCAGGGGGAAGCGTCTCGATGGGCTCCGGCGTGGGCTGTCCCGAGCCCAGCTCCGCTTCGCCGGTGACCGGTGCGCTGCCGTCGGTGATGGTGTAGCCCGGCGCGGCGTCCGCGGTGGCGGCGGCCTCCGGCGCTTCTGCGCCCTCCGTCCGCCGGCGCCGCAGAGAGCACCCGGAAAGCGTCGCGGCGGAAAGCGCGACGATCAACAGTATACTCAGGAGTTTCTTCATGCAATCGCCTCCGGTCTATTCGCGGCGCGTGTCGCCGTGCAGGGCAATCTGCTCATTCAGCAGGTCGATGTCGCCGCAGCCGTGGCTGACCATGATGTCGCCGGGCTGCCAATGGGCGCGCAGGTAGGCCTCCGTGTCGTCGAAGCTGGGCGTCCAATCCGCCAGAATGCCCCGGGCGCGGATGGGCTCGAGCAGCATGCCGGAATGGATGTCCCCGGGATCGGGCTCCCGGGCGCCCATGATGTCGGTGATCAACACGTGATCGGCCAGGTCGAAGGTCTCGACGAACTGGTCAAACAGCGTCTTGGTGCGGGAATAGGTGTGGGGCTGCCAGACCGACCACAGCGTCCGGTGGGGCTGCATCGACGCGATCTTCAGCGCGTTTCGGATCTCGGCCGGGTTGTGGCCGTAGTCGGTGTAGCACTTCACGCCATCGGTGACGCTGGTGAGCTCAAAGCGCCGATGCGCGCCGACGAAGGCGGCCAGCGCCTCGGAGACCTTTTCCATGTCCAGCCCCCGGATGTGCGCGGTGCAGATGACCGCCAGCGCGTCCAGCATGTTGGCCTCGCTGGCGACATTCAGGTGGAAGTCGCCCAGCGGCACACCGTCCAGCACTGCGGTAAAGGAAGCGCAGCCGTGCTCGTCGTAGGTCAGGTCGACGGGGCGCAGCCGGCAGTGCTCGCCGAGACCGTAGGTCATGTGATGGCAGCGGGCGTTTTCGCAGACCCGCAGCGCACGGGGATCATCGCCCCAGGCGATGCACCAGCCGCTCTCGGGCACGATGTCGACGTACCTGGCGAAGGCGGATTCGATGTGATCGATGTCGCGGTAGTAGTCCAGGTGATCCTCGTCGATGTTGGTGATGATGGCGACGGTGGGGCGGAACTGCAGGAAGCTCTCCCGGTATTCGCAGGCCTCGCAGATGAAGTCCCGGCCGTCGCCCGCGCGGGTGGAACCGCCGATGAAGTCGAGCTCGCCGCCGATGTGGATCGTGGGGTCCGCGCCGGCCTGCAGGAACGCCTGCGCCAGCATGGAGGTGGTGGTGGTCTTGCCGTGGGTGCCGCTGACGCCGACGGCGAATTCATGGCCCGCCATCAGCTCACCGATCAGGTCGCAGCGCTCCATCTGGGGAATCCCCAGCCGCACGGCCTCCGCGCGCTCCGCGTTGTCCGGGGCGATGGCGGCGGAAAAGACGATGAGATCGGCCCCATGGACGTTCTCGGCGCGCTGTCCGATGTCCACGCGGATGCCCTTCTCCTCCAGGTGTTCCGTCTTGTGGGACCGGGTTCGATCCGAGCCGGAGACCTCATAGCCCATGTCCTTCAGATAGCCGGCCAGGCCAGACATGGACGAGCCTCCGATGCCGATGAAGTGTACGTGTTTGCCCCTATAGTCAAAGATGTTCGCGGCCATGGTGACAGCCCCTCCTGAAACGCATGCAGACCGGCGGATGCGCGCAGACGCACAATCACTATTTTATCCATTATAGAACAAATCCGGCCTTCCTGCAAGCGCAACCGCATTGCGTCGGCGAAATGAAGGTTAAAAATTGGTGTGTCCGGCGCATTTTGCACAATTCCTCTGGAAAGCTAACAAATCCGATTTATAATGGATAAAACCGAAGATGACGGGTGATGATGTCGAAAATGGACAAGATCAAGCGAAACGAACGCCTGGGCGCGATGACCCGGATTCTTTTGGACACGCCCAACCGCATCCACACGCTGAACGAGTTCTGCGCGATGTTCGGCGCGGCGAAGTCCACCGTCAGCGAGGACATCGATCTCGTCAGCGCATCCTTTGACCGCTTTGACCTGGGCCGGATCGAGACCGTCGCGGGTGCGGCGGGCGGCGTGCGGTATCGCGCGATGCCCAGTCCGGAGAAGGTCAGCCGCGTCCTGGGCGGCCTTGCCGAGCAGCTTTCGGAGCCCGGCAGGATGCTGCCCGGCGGCTTTCTCTACACCTCGGACATCACCTCGGAGGGCAGCACCGCCCAGGCGGCGGGGGAGATCCTCGCGGCGCAGTACTACGACAGCAAGCCGGATTTCGTGCTCACGATGGAGACCAAGGGCATTCCCATCGCCCTGATGACCGCGCGCATGCTGGACGTGCCGCTGGTGATCGCCCGGCGCGACAGCCGCGCCTACGAGGGCAGCGCCGTGAAGATCAACTACATTGCGGGCGGCGCCGGCGAACGCATCGAGACCATGGCGCTGGCGCGACGCGCGGTGCAGCCCGGTCAGCGTGCGTTGATCATCGATGACTTCATGAAGGGCGGAGGAACGCTGAAGGGCATGGTGGACCTGATGCGCGAGTTTCTGGCGGAGGTCGTGGGCGTCGGCGTGATGATCTCCACGGCCCGGCCGGAGGTCAAGCGGCTGGAGGGCGTGAAGTCCCTGCTGGTGCTGGAGGGCTTCGACCTGGAGACGGACCGCGCCATCGTGCGCCCTTCCGCGGAGTTCTGCTGACGGAGGGCCGGAGAACCCCGGATGAATTCCGGAAACGACGGCAAAACGGTTGTTTTTTTGCGGAGAATACGCTATAATTGTCAGGGTTACTATTATGAGGGAGGCATTCACATGAGTAAGGTCACCGTGGTAGATCATCCCCTTGTACAGCATAAATTGACGTTGATGCGCGACATCAACTGCGGCACAAAGGACTTCCGCCAGCTGCTCAGCGAGATCGCGATGCTGATGGCCTATGAGGTCACCCGCGAGCTGCCGCTGGAGGAAGTGGAGATCGAGACGCCCATCTGCAAGTGCACGTCCAAGGTCATCTCCGGCAAGAAGCTGGGCAGCGTGCCGATCCTGCGCGCGGGCCTGGGCATGGTGGACGGCGTGCTGGCGCTGGTGCCCACCGCGAAGGTCGGCCACATCGGCCTGTACCGCGATCCCAAGACCCATCAGCCGGTGGAGTACTACTGCAAGCTGCCCATGGACGTGGCCGAACGCGACCTGATCGTCGTCGACCCCATGCTGGCCACCGGTGGCTCCTCCATCGCGGCCATCGATTTCATCAAAAAGCGCGGCTTCAAGTCCATCACACTGATGTGCCTGGTGGGCTGCCCCGAGGGCATCGCGGCGGTCCAGGAGGCCCATCCTGACGTGAACATCTACATCGCGGCCATCGACGAGAAGCTGAACGAGAACAAGTACATCGTTCCCGGCCTCGGCGACGCGGGCGACCGGCTGTTCGGCACCAAGTAAACCACATATCGACCCATCAATTCGACAGGAACCGGCCAAAGACCGGTTCTTGTCCGCATTTGGAGAACACTATGGCGGAATACAGGCATCCCTCTGCGGAGCTTCGGGCCCGCGTGGCGCTGGAGAAGCATGGATTTCGGAACGCCCACTCGCTGGGACAGAATTTCATACTGGATGAAGGCCTGCTGGAACACCTGCTGGACGCGGCCGAGGTGTGGGGCGAGGACAACGTACTGGAAATCGGGCCCGGCCCCGGGCTGATGACGGCCCTGCTGGCAGCGCGGGCGAAGCGCGTGACGGCGGTGGAGATCGACCGCGGGCTGGAGCCGGTGTTGCGCGAGGTGCTGAACGGAGCGGACAACGTCCGGCTGGTGTTTCAGGACATCCTGAAGGCGGACCTCCCCGCGCTGGTGAGAGAGGCCTTTGGGGACGAGCCCTACCGCGTGGTGGCCAACCTGCCGTATTATATCACCGCGGACATCGTCCTGCGGCTGGTCACGTCGGCCAAGCAGCCGGGGAGCATCGCCATCATGGTGCAGCGGGAGGCCGCGGACCGGGTGATGTCCCATCCCGGCGAAAAGCAGTGGTGTGCACTGGCGGCCACGGTGCAGTCCTACGGACAGCCCCGGGTGCTGATGGATGTGGGCCCTGACGTCTTTGATCCGCCGCCGCACGTGCAGAGCCAGTTCATCATGATCGCCAGGCACGGGCAGCCGCTGGTCGAGCCGAAGGACGAGAAGACCTATCTGAAGCTGATCAGCGCCGCCTTCGCCATGCGGCGCAAGACGCTGGCCAATAACCTGAAGGCGAGCTTCGGCCTGGACAACGACGGTGCAAGGGCCGTGCTGCGCGCCGCGGACGTGGACGAGCGGGTGCGGGGCGAGGCGCTGACCCTTCAGGAGCTGTGCAGAGTGGCGGATGCCATCATGGAAAGAATGTGAATGAGTGCGGGCCAGAAGGCCCCGGCCCCATGTAATGAATGGAGATGTTCTATCCCGACTTAACAGAAGAAATACAAGAAAGACTCCCTGTCCCATGCACCACGGGACAGGGGGCCTTTTCTATGGGGGTTAACAACTGCTGTTTCTCTCCGAGAAGTTACAGCTGCGGGCCGGCGGCAACCAGCGCCTTGCCGGCTTCATTGGTCGTGTACTTGACGAAGTTCTTGATGAAGCGGCCGGCCAGGTCCTTGGCCTTGTTGTCCCACTCGGTGGGGTCCTTGTAGGTGTCACGGGGATCCAGAATGCCGGTATCCACGCCTTCCAGCTCAGTGGGCACCTCGAAGTTGAAGTAGGGGATCTTCTTGGTGGGAGCCTTCAGGATGGCGCCGCCCAGGATCGCGTCGATGATGCCGCGGGTGTCCTTGATGGAGATGCGCTTGCCGGTGCCGTTCCAGCCGGTGTTCACCAGATAGGCCTTCGCGCCGGACATCTCCATGCGCTTCACCAGCTCCTCGGCGTACTTGGTGGGATGCAGCTCCAGGAAGGCCTGGCCGAAGCAGGCGGAGAAGGTGGGGGTGGGCTCGGTGATGCCGCGCTCGGTGCCCGCCAGCTTGGCGGTGAAGCCAGACAGGAAGTAGTACTTCGTCTGCTCGGGAGTCAGGATGCTGACCGGGGGCAGCACGCCGAAGGCGTCCGCAGACAGGAAGATCACGTTCTGCGCGGCAGGGCCGGCGGAGATGGGACGCACGTTCTTGACGATCTTCTCGATGTGCTCGATCGGATAGCTGACGCGGGTGTTTTCGGTGACGGACTTGTCGGCAAAGTCGATTTTGCCCTGGGCGTCCACGGTCACGTTCTCCAGCAGCGCGTCGCGCTTGATGGCGTTGTAGATGTCGGGCTCGGACTCCTTGTCCAGGTTGATGACCTTCGCGTAGCAGCC
>JAFWBZ010000383.1 GCA_017537105.1 Clostridia bacterium
CGGCGCCGTCCTTGTGCACCACGCGGATGTCCACGGCGTGCTTCTTCCGGTCCTTGGTAAAGCCGTGCTCGATGACGTTGCCCGCCATCTCCTCCATAAAGAGGCCCGCCAGATATGACCGGCGCCCGTCAATGCCCCGCCGCAGGCAGAAGTCCTGGACCTGCCGCGATACGTCGACGACCTCCTCCACGCTGCGCAGGGTCAGGTCCATCCGCGCGTCCTCCGGCGCGCCGAAGTTCTCCGGGATCACCATGAGCGAATCCATGTCCCGGGGAAAGCGTTTCCCGCAGATCCATGCGTAGAGCACGATCACCAGCGTGGTGACCAGGCCGTTGAGCACGTTCGCCACGTAGACGCCGTTGATGCCCATGCGGGGAACCAGCAGCGCGGAAAAGCCCGCGACACAGACCACGCCGTCCAGCACGGAGAGCAGGTGTACCAGGACCTGCTTGCCGGAGGTCTGCCCGTAGCAGACGAAGTGCATGCAGATGACGCTCAGCGGCATGCACAGCGGCAGGATGCGGAAGCCCATCACCGTCATGTGGTACACCGGGTCCGCCGCGTCCCGGTAGTACAGCCGGGTCAGCGGCACGGCGAAGAGGATCAGCAGCGCGGAAATCCCGCACATGAGGGGCACGCACCTGTACAGCGCCGTGCGCATCACGTCCTTGAGCGTCTGGCGGTCTTCCTCGCCGACGCTGACGCTCATCAGCATCCGGGACACCGCGACGATACCGCCGGGAATGGCCCAGATGATGCCCAACAGCGCGTCGGAGGCCGCGAAGGCGGACAGGCCGATGCTGCCCACGAACAGCACGATCAGGTTGTTCACGAGGACGCGGCGAATCGTCTGGTAGCCCGAGCTGATGGCGCCGGGAATGCCGATTTTGACGATATCCCCGGCCTCCCGCCACCTGAGCCCGCGCACGCGGAGGCGCAGCAGGGACTTGCCGGAGACGTAGTACTGCGCCTGCACGGCGAAGAACACCCAGAGGCCCACGGAGGAAGCCAGCGCCAGCCCAAAGGCTTCCATCCGGAGCACCTGGACAAAGAGGAAGTTCATGAGGATGTTCGTGATGATAAAGGCGATGCTCGCCGCGAAGGTCCGGCCCGAGCGATGCTCCAGGGACAGGAAGGCGGAGAGCTGCTGCCCCAGAATCATCGGCAGCACGCCGATCGACTGGCCCAGCAGGTACCGGCTGAACACCGCGCTGACCTCCGGGTCCCGCGCAGAGGCGCCGACGAAGCCCAGCCCCGCGGCGATCACCAGCGAGACCACGGCCAGCAGGGAAACGGCCAGGGAGATCAGGATGTCCAGCGAAAAGATGCCCTGCGTGCGCTCCACTTGGTTCCGGCCCATGTACTTCCCGCACAGGATCTGCGAACCGCCCACCAGCATGGTGCTCACGGCGCCGAGCAGCTGGTTGACCGGCGCATACAGGCCGATGGCGCTCATGGCCACCGCGCCCACGGAATTGCTGGCAAAGAGACTGGAAACGATACCGTTCACTGCGCCCACGGCGCAGAGCAAAATCTGAACCGGCAGAAGCCGAAAGAAGAGCTTGGAGATCACCTGCGCGTCCACAGTACGCCTTTCACAACGATTCTCCTCCCGCGTCTGCTGTTTCCCCGATCAAACCAAAGTGCCTGAGCGCCTTTTCGATGCCGCCGTTGTCCACAGTGTCCGTCACGTAGTCCGCGGCGGCCTTCACCTCGTCTTTGGCGTTGCCCATCGCCACGCCGATGCCGGCGAAGCGAAGCATGTCGATGTCGTTCTCTCCGTCGCCAAAGGCCATGATCTCCGAGCGGTCCAGGTCCTCTTCCTCCAGATACTTCTGCATCCCGGCAGGCTTTCCTCCGCCCCTGGGGATGATATCGATGCCGGTTTCGTCCCAGCTGGTGATCGAGCACTCGTCCAGCAAATCGTCCAACAGCTTCTTCTGCTTATCCGGAACAAAGGCGAGGATCTGATAGATCTTTTCTCCGGCGTAGCTTCCGACGTCGGGCACCATTCCCTTCGTGGCCTTCTGCGTGCGGACCACCGTTTCGTTGACGTAGTTGATATAGCGATGGTCTTCGCCAACCAGCACAAAGGGAATGCGCTTGGCCTGAAAGATTCGGGACAGCACTTCCATTTCGCCGGGATCAATGGAGGTGCCCGCGTAAACCCTGCGCTTGGAATCCAACAGCAGCTGTCCGTTGAGCGTCAGGTATCCGTCGAATTCGATATCGCTGACGGGAAGTTTGGAATACTCCAGCATATGTCGTCCCGTGGCGATCACCGTCTTTACGCCATTGGCACGGAGCTCCTTCAGCGCGCGGCGCGTGCTCTTCGGCACGTCTCCCTGCCGGTGTGAGAGCAGGGTACCGTCCACATCGAAGAAAACCGCCTTAATCCGGCTCTGCATTTTCCTTCCCCTTTTCAAAGCGCGCCGTGACTGCAGCTGTGCCTCAGGGTTTGTCAGAACGTCAGCGCGTCCACCCGGGACAGCAGCTCCGCCAGCTTCTGCTTGCAGTTTTCGATCTCCCTGCGCCCCGCCTCGGTGTTCAATCCGTTGCGACGGATGGAACGGCGCATGATGCGCGTATAGCCGACGATCATGGCCTTCTCCTCCACGGCCTTCACCGCGGCCTCATCCGCGCCGTCCAGATACAGCCGCAGGCTCTTGTTCCAGAACTCCGCGGCGGTCTCCCAGGAGATGCCCAGGAAGGACTGGACGATGCTGTGGTCCGTGTCGGAGTAGCCCACGTAGGCGTTGAACATGCTTGCCAGCTCGAATACCGGATGCCCGTGGCACAGCGTGTCCATGTCGATCAGCAGGCTCTCGCCGTTCTGCAGCATGACGTTCTTGATGTGATAGTCGCCGTGCATCATGTGGTTGTCCTCGGGCACCGCCGCCACCAGCGCGTGCAGCTTCCGGTACTGCTCCTCCGGCAGATAGTCCGCCAGGAAGTCCGCCCAGTCCAGCGCCACAGCCTTCATGTCCGGCATGGTTTCCGGCTTGACCACCGTGGAATGGATCAGCTTCAGCAGGTCGACCGACATCTTCGCCACCTCGTCCACGGTCTTCTCCCCGCGGATCAGCAGCTTGGCAAAGCTGACCGCGTTCAGGAGCTCGAACACCGAACCGTAGCCGCCCCCCTCGATGCGCACCACGTCGTAGGGAATGGCCGTGGGCACGCCCAGCACAAACGCAGTCCGCGCCAGCTCGCGCTCGCGATGGATCTCCGGAAGCGCGTCGGGATTGAGGTACACCTTCACGATGGTGTCCCGATCGATGCGGTAGACCTTGCCGTTGGCGCCCTGCCCGATGACCTCGCAGCCCTCCACGGAGATCACCCGATAGGCCTTCTGGATCTCCATCATTTCGGTAAAGCCAGTCATATCGAAGATCTCGTAGACCTCCGCGGAGACGTTCACCAGTCGGGTATCCGCCACGGCCTTCTTGAGCCGCAGAATGATGCGCAGACCTGCGCTGGAGATGTAGTCCAGCTTTTCGCAGTCGACGACGATGGTCTGCGCGGGATGCGTCGCGCGGAAGCCCGAGATCTCCTCCTCCACCGCCGCGGCGTTGGCGGAATCGACGTGTCCGTTCAGGGCGATGGTCAGGGTGCCGCCCTCTTCATGGCAACTGACATTTTTCATGGTTCATACTCCTTTGAAAACGAGATCCACCAAATAATCGAGCTCCTGCCAGGCTTCATACTCCCCGAGTTCGGCAGTCAGTCGAACGATGGAGCGATAGTACCACGCCTGCTGGGCGGGGTCGGTCTGGTTGAAGCTCCACCACATCGCCTTGCCCTCGCGCTTCCAGCTGCGATAGAGTGTGCGCATGTTGGAGAGCTTGTCGCCCAGCCAGATGATCTTCACGCCGGGATCCTCCGCCGCCTCCAGCTCGCGCAGGGACTCCTCCTTGCGGATGCGCCAGGTCAGCGCCGCCGGCTGTCCAGGCCGCTTGTCCTCGGTTTCGGAGGCCACCAGCGCGGCCACCCGATCGCCAAAGCGCGCTCGGATGTCCTCCATGGTCACCGGCGTATCCTCCACGGTGTCGTGGAGCAGCGCCGCCGCGAGCACCTCCTCGTCCCGGGTCATGGTCCCGGCGATCACCGCGACCTCCGCAGGATGCAGGATATACGGGCAGTTGTCCTTCTTTCGCAGCATGCCGCTGTGGGCATCCACCGCAAACTTCATGGCTTCGTCAAGTACTTTCATCCAATCCTCACACGTTCTTCCGGATCCGCAGTATGTTCTGCCCATCCCGATATTCATAGCGCACATCGTCCATGGTCTTCTTCACGAGAAAGATGCCGAGCCCGCCCACGCTCCGCTCTTTCGCGTTCAGCGTGGTGTCCGGCTCCACAGCGCTCAACGGGTCGTAGGGCCTGCCCTGGTCCATGAACGTGATGACCACCGACCGCGGGTTCTTCTCAAACTCCACGCGCACGGTGACCTTCCCGGTCTTCATCGCATAGGCATAGTGCGCAATGTTGCCAAACAACTCATCGATGGCGATGGCGATCTGCATCTGCGCCTTCATCGGGCACTCCATGGCCTCCAGCTCAGCATTGATAAAATCGGTCGCGACGGGGATGTTGTCCACGATCGCTTCCAGGGTGATCTCTTTCACATCGTCACTTCCCTTCCCAGGGCCTCTTCCCCATGATCTCGGATTACACGGGCAGGCGATCCCTGCGCCGCGCACGTCCGGGCTTATTCGATGGTCAGGATGTCCACAAAGCCGGTGACGTCGAAGATCTCCATGATGATCTCATTGACGTGGATGACCTTCATGCCGCCCTGTTTCGCCATGCGCTTCTGTGCGCTGAGCAGCACGCGCAGCCCTGCGGAAGACATGTAGTCGAGCTTCTCGAGATCGAGCACCAGCGAGGTCACGCCATCCAGCGACGCCTTGAGCTCGTTGTCCAGTTCGGGCGCAGTTGTGGTGTCCAGACGGCCCTCCAGGGCGAGTGTGAGGTTCTGGCCGGATCCGCTCTTGGTAATCGTCATGTTTCATTTCCTCCTTTGGGTAAGTCTTGCAGGGATTGTTGCAGGATCAGTCTTGTAAAACCTTTCGGTCGAGTTGTCCGACGCGGTCCGCCTCCAGCACCATCTCCGCCTGGAGCATGGTCTGATTCATCGCCGAGGCGGGATAGCCGAGCAGGATTTCCGCCAGCACGGCAATGGTCAGCGCGCTGTCCGGAATGCCCAGCCGGGAAAAGATGGCCGTATAGGTCAGCAGCCCGATGCCGGCCACCGGCGGGGTCGCGGCATTCAGCGCCGCGCTCAGCGCGATGCCGGTCACAAACCACACCGCGGAAGTCTCGATCCCGTAGCAGCGGGCGGCGTAGAGCGCGAAGACCATGCAGGCGATGGTGCCCGCGGGCATGTATACAATGAGCCCGAGGGGAAGTCCGAAGTCCGCCAGCTCGCGGCCGACGCCCAGACGGCGCTCGCAGCACGCCTGATTGTCTCCATAGGCCGCGTCCACCGAGGCGTTCCGAAAGGCCACCAGAAAGGACCGCTTCACCTTGCGGACGAGTTTGCCCATCGGCACGCCCTTGGCAGCGCTGACACAGGCCAGCGCCGCCGCCATGCAGGCCAGCGCCAGCACGAGAAAGACTGCCAACGGCTGCCAGACGCCCAGCAGGACGGTCATGGAGTCGTTCCAGATGTCCAGGATCAGCAGCAGCGTCACGAACAGCGGCGTCAGCGCGCCCACCCAGTCCGCGATGATCAGCGCGACCGCGTCCGCCTGCTCAATGACGGAGACCAGCCCTCCGGCCCGGGTGCCCGCCGTCAGCAGCGCATTTCCCAGCACCAGCGCCAGCAGGATCAACTGCGGCGAATCGCCCTCGATGATGGGCGTCAGCATGTCCTTGGGAAAGATCTGCAGGAAGAAGTCCAGCGTGTTGCTGACCTGTTCGCCCCGCAGGGGCAGAAACGCGAATTCCGGCCGGAACACCGCCATGGCCACCATCGAGCCAATCACCGCCATGAGGGTGCTCAGCAGGAGGAACCGGGTGATCAGGCGCTTGCCGCTCTTGCCCATCGTCGCCACGCTGCCGATGCTGCAGATGGCCGTCAGCACGGACAAAAACACGATGGGGCCCGCCGCGGCGTTCAGCACGCGGAAGAACACGTCCCGGATCGGCGCCAGCACCGTGCGCAGCACCATGGCCTGAAAGTCCGCGGGCAGCAACAGCTTCCCCAGGGCACCGATGCCCAGCCCGGCGGCGACAGACTCCAACAGCGTGATCGCGGGATTCTGCCGGATGCGGTTCATCCGGAGCTCCACGATGTTGACACCGTTCTGGTAGCGGTATTCCGGGTTCAGGCCCACGCTGCCCAGCAGGGACTTCACCCACTCGTCCTCGCCCTCCCGCGCGCCGGGCAGCGGGTTGAATGCCTCTCCCGCCAGCCGAAGCACGATTCTCGGGCGGCGGCGGCGCATACCCGTCTCCAGCGTGATCTCCGCCTCGTCGTCGAAGTGCTCCATCCACTGCAGCATCGCTTCCTCCAGGGAAAGGCGAACGCGCAGCACGTTCGCGGTTTCCATCTTCATGGAGGTCAGAAAGCCCTCGATCTGCTCAGCGAACAGGTCCACGGTGGCGGCGGTCAGCATGCAGGTCTCGCTCTTGTTTTCGTATCCTTGAAA
>JAFWBZ010000384.1 GCA_017537105.1 Clostridia bacterium
ACTGATTGGTGAAGGAGAAGGCTTTGATGAGTCGGACGTACGCCATGCCCCGGACGTCGCTGTCCGGAATGCGATCCAGCTTCTCGCTCAAGTCCTGCCACTTTTCGGTGGGATAGAGTGCGATGGCGTTGAACTCGTTGTTCAGGCCGATGGTGAAGTGGTCGCCCAGCGCCTCGCGATAGGCCGCGGGAATGGTTACCCGGCCCTTGGGATCAATATTATGCGTATAGTTCCCGGAAAATTCAGCGCCCGGCATCTGCTCCACTCCTTCCCGCCTGCGGCCTTGATGGGGATTTTCCACCCTTCAGTCTCCCACATTATACCACATCATGGTTCTTTCTGCCACTCTTTGACACTTATTTCATAGATTCTTCTCAATTTGTCACATTCCGGGCGAGAAATGCGCATGCATCGGCGTCCCGCGCCGCGCAGGGCAGCCCCTTGAAAAATCCATGAAAAAAACGCCTTTCCGGCGTCAAATTGCAGAACATATGTTTGCATTTTGTCGAAAGGTGTGCTATAATGGGGGCAATAAGGATTTCTTTCCCCGCGAAAACAGTCGAAACGTGGAGGTGCGGCATGCGTTCATCCCAGCAAAACCAGCAGAAGATCTTGGATTTCATCAAGCGCGAGATCGATTTGAAGGGCTATCCCCCGTCGGTGCGGGAGATCTGCGCCGCGGTGGGCCTGAAGTCCACCTCCACGGTGCACGCCCACCTGAACCACCTGGAGGAGCAGGGGCTCATCCGGCGCGATTCCACCAAGCCCCGGGCGCTGGAGGTGCTGGACGGCTCCCACCAGCGCGGGCGCAGCGTACCGCTGGTGGGCCGCATCACCGCCGGGCAGCCGGTGCTGGCGGTGGAGAACATCGAGGACTACCTCGTCCTTCCCCAGAGCATGCTGGGGCAGGATGACCTGTTCTGCCTGCGGGTGTCCGGCGAGAGCATGATCGAGGCGGGCATCCTGGACGGCGACATCGTGGTGCTGCGGCAGCAGAGCACCGCCGAGAACGGCGAGATCGTGGCGGCCATGGTGGAAAGCGAAGTCATGGACGAGGGCGAGGCCACGCTGAAGCGCATCTTCTATGAGGACGGCCGCGTGCGGCTCCAGCCTGAAAACAGCACCATGGAGCCGATCTACGCCGACCGCGCCGATGTGCTGGGCAAGCTGGTGGCGCTGATCCGCCAGTTCTGACGGCGGCACCGTGCCGACAGCGGTTCGCCCGCGAATCGGGCACAATAAAATGCGGTCCCGCGCAATGCACGAGACCGATCATGGAGTGATCTGACATGCGAAGGATTTCCCTCACCCGGGCGCTCGCCGGCCTGACGGCGCTATTGATGCTGATGGCTCCGCTGGCGCTGGCGGAGCAGGCCATGACGCCGGAATCGCTGCTGGCGCAGATGACGCTGCGGCAGAAGGTGGGCCAGCTGTTCCTGATCCGTCCGGAGCACTTGAGCCTCAACAGCGAGAAGAAGCGCACTGGCGGTGGGCACACCGCCGTCAACGACGCCATGCGCCGCGCCTACGCCGACTATCCCGTGGGCGGCTTCGTGCTGTTCGCCGGCAACATCAGCGATCCGAAGCAGCTGAAGGCCTTCACCCGGGATCTCAAGTTGCTGGGCTCGATCCCCTCCATCGTCTCGGTGGACGAGGAGGGCGGCCGCGTGCTGCGGGTAGCCTCCAACGAGAAGTTCAAGATCCGCAAGATGGTGAGCATGTCCGAGGTGGGCAAGACCGGCGATCCGGAGAACGCCCGCAAGGTGGGCGGCTACCTGGGCAACTACCTGCGCGAGTACGGCTTTAACCTGGACCTCGCCCCAGTGACGGACGTCCGCTCCAACCCCAAGAACTCGGTGATCGGCAATCGCGCCTTCAGCAGCGATCCGCAGCTGGTGTCCCGCATGGTGGCCTCCTTCATCGAGGGCATGCACGGACAGCGGGTGCGCACCTGCCTGAAACACTTCCCCGGCCACGGCGGCACCGCCGGCGACACCCACGCGGGCTACGTCGCGCTGGAAAAGACCTGGGACGAGCTTCTGCAGCTGGAGCTGATCCCCTTCATCGACAATCTCGCCGCGGCGGACGTGATCATGCTGGGGCACATCTCCCTGCCCAATGTCACCGACGACGGCCTGCCCGCCTCGCTTTCAAAGCAGATCATCACGGATCGCCTGCGCGGAGAGCTGGGATACCAGGGCCTGGTGACCACGGACGCATTGGAGATGGGCGCGATCACGAAAACCTACACCTCAGCGGAGGCCGCGGTGCTCGCGCTGGACGCCGGCGTGGACCTGCTGATGATGCCCGCCTACCTCCCCGGCGCCTTCGACGGCGTGGTGGAGGCGGTGCAGGACGGCCGGATCCCCGAGGCGCGGCTGGACGAGAGCGTGCTGCGCATCCTGCGCATGAAGATGAACCAGTAGCGTGCCGGGCTGCCCGCCCGAAAACATCGTGGGCATCGCCCCGATGCTCTTCCTAAAGCATCGGCCCCCGTTCACAGGGAACGGGGGCCGGCGTTTTGCGTGGTCCTTACAGCTTGTCGTACTCGTTGCACATCGGGTGCAGCATCGGCTCGTCCTCCTCGATGGTGGGGAACCGCGCCGTCTTCTCCATGAAGTAGTTGTCAGTCAAATCGTCGTTGACCTTGGAGACCTCGCCGCAGATCAGGTCGCCGGTGCCCGGCTTGGGCCCGAAGATGTGGGCCAGGTAGGGCGTCAGGGTGATGCTGTTGCCCGGGGCCACCAGGATCTCCTCGCCGGCCTTGTAGGTGCGCTTGATGCCGTCCTGATAGACCTCGACATCCGTCTCCAGCTGCTCGCCGGTCTTGGGATCGGCGTTCCACAGGAACACCTGCAGCGTGCCCGCCGCGCGGTTGATGATGTCCTCGGTCTTGTTGACGTGGTAGTGCTTGGGCAGGCGCTGGCCGTCCTTCATGATCAGGTACTTCTCGCAATAGGGCACGCCCGCGTCGGGATCCGCGTAGCTGCCGTTGCGCACGGTGTACAGCACGGTGCCGATGGTGTTGAAGTCGCCGCAGCCGTAGTCGGTGATGTCCCAGCCCAGCATCAGCTTTTTGATGACGTCGATCTCGTCTTTGTGGGCCCTCCACTCGTCCGGGGACCAGTTGGAATACTCCGGCAGAGAGATGCAGTTGGCCTTCATGAACTCCTTTGCCCAGCGAATCGCACCATTCACTTCAGAACGCTTCACGTTGTCTTCCTCCTTTGATTATCCTTCCGTCTCTTCAGGGGTCAGGGCGTACACCTGCAGCAGATCCTGCCAGAAGGTTTCGCCCGGCAGCGGCTGCTGGCACTCGCCGGTTACGCGCAGCCACTCCTTGTACGCAGGACTATTATACAACGGCGCATCGTCGCCGTCAAATTCATTGTACTGAAACAGGTAGGTCGTGCCGGCGATCTCCTTGACGAAGATCTCGCACTTGCGAAAGCCGCAGGCCTTCATCAGGTTTCGGATCTCGTCGGGCTGGTTCTGATGCAGCTCGATGTAACGGTCCAGCATGCCCTCCTTGATGGCGATGATACACCCGGTCTTCTTGATTCCCATGCGTTGTCCTCCCTTTGCGAGTCGATATGGCGCGGCGGCCCGCCGCAAACGTCAGATGAACACCTTGCCGATCTCCGCGCTGATCTCGGCGCCGGGGCGGGCGAAGAAGTCCTCGCCAACCAGCTCCTGCACGATCTTCTTCTCCTTGAAGATCAGCATGCGGCGCGCCAGAGAGATGATCTCGTTCATGTCGGAGGAGATCAGGATGATGGCCTTCTTCTCCTTGGCCGCCAGGTCCCAGATCAGGTCGTGGATGTATTCCTTGGCACCGATGTCCACGCCGACGGTGGGCTCGTCGATCACGAGGACGTCGCAGCCCACGGAAAGCCACTTGGAGATGGCCACCTTCTGCTGGTTGCCGCCGGAGAGGCTGGAGGCCTTCAGGTTCGCGGTGGGCGTCTTGATCTCCAGCCGGCGGACAAACCGGTCGGCGTTCTTGTCCTCCAGGTTGGGCTTGATCAGCGGCAGCACATTGCTGACATAGAACTGCCGGAGCGTGTTCAGGTTGATGTTCATCTTGATGGTGTCTTCCAGGAAGAGGCCCTCCTCCTTGCGGTTCTCGGTGATGTACCCGATGCCGTGCTTGTGCAGGCTGTCCGCAAAGGTGGCGGTGTTGATGCGCTTGCCGTCCAGGTAGACCTCGCCGGAATCCATCTTGTCGATGCCCAGCACCGTTCGCGCCAGCTCGCTGCGCCCGGAGCCCACCAGGCCGTAGAAGCCGAGGATCTCGCCCTTGCGCACGTAGAAGTTCAAGTCCTCCAAGCCGTGCAGATGCGAGCAGATGTGCTTCGCCTCCAGGGCAACAGGGTTGTTCTCCGCGTCCAGGCGGCCCCGGTAGGAGATGTTGGACTCGCGGCCGATCATCATCTTGATGATCTGCTGCTTGGTCAAGCCCTTCGTCTCCCCGGTGCCGATGTACTGCCCGTCGCGGAATACGGTGACTTTATCGCAGATCTCCATGACCTCTTCCAGCTTGTGGGACACGAAGATCATAATGACGTTTTTCTTCTTCAGCTCGCGCACGAGGTCGAAGAGCATGTTCGCCTCATACTGCGTGAGACTCGAGGTGGGCTCGTCCAGCATCAGCACCTTTGCGTTGGCCGACAGGGCCTTGGCGATCTGGATCAGCTGCTTGTGGGCGGCGCTCAGCTTCATGACCGGCGTCATCGGATCGAAGTCCAGGCCCACCATTTCCATGTACACGCGCGCCGTCTCGCGGACCTTTTTCCAGTTCACAAAGCCCATTTTGGTGAACTGGTCCATCTTGTCCAGCACGATGTTTTCGGCAATGCTGCTCTCGGGAATCAGGTTGATCTCCTGGTTCACGATGCTGATGCCATTGCGGACGGCATCCTTATAGTCGTGCAGCTTCATGACCTTGCCGTCCAGGACGACCTCGCCCTGGTCGGCGTGGTAAATGCCGCAGACGATCTTCATCAACGTGGATTTGCCGGCACCGTTTTCGCCCAGTATCGCATGGATCTCACCTTCGTGGAATTCCGCGGAGATGTTCCTCAGCGCCTTGACGCCGCCAAAGGATTTGGATATGTTTTTCAGTTCCAGCATAATGTGCCTCCGATCCGGCATGCGCCGGTTTCCGGGGAAACCGGCCTGTTCAGGGGCGTCGTCCGCCTGCGGCGGTCCGCCGATGGAAAGAACGGCCGGGCGAGCGGGATGCGCCCGCCCGGCAGGATCTGCGTTCAGGGAATGGGTCGGGATTATTCGGGCTGCTTCAGCACGTCGGTCTCCAGGGAAGCGATCATCTGCATGGCGGCCGCCTCGATGTCGGTCTGCCAGGAATCCTGGTTCTCAGCGGTGATGAAGATGTAGCCGGTATCCACGTGGGCGCCCCAGTTGATGGGCTCCCAGCCGTCGGCCAGGTACATCAGGATCAGCGGGGAGACATAGCCCATGGCCCAGCCGTTCTGGGACACGGTGTGGTCGACATAGCCGTTGGCGATGCCTTCCATGACCTCGACGCCCTGGTCCATGGTGGCGCAGAAGATGTGGTCGGCGTCGGGATTGACGGCGTAGTAGTCCGCCATGGCGGTGGCCAGGCCCGCGGAAGCGGTGCCGCCGGTGGCGATGATGCCCTTCACGCCGGCGTTGGCGGCCAGCGCATCGGATACCTTTTCATGGCCCTGGGCAGCGGTGGTGATGTCGGCCAGGGTCTGCACGATGGAAACGTTCGGATACTCCGCGACGGCGTCCTCCACGCCCTGCTGGCGCTTCTGGGTGTTCACGTCGCCCAGCTGCTCGAGCACGTCGATGATGGTGCCTTCCTCGCCCATCTCCTCGATCAGCTTCAGGGTGGAGTTGTAGGCCTGAACATACACGTTGGAGCACAGGGTCATCGCGGACTCCTGAGGATCATCCACCAGGCCGGCATAGTTGACGACCTTCGCGCCGCTGTCATACAGGTCCTTGTAGAGCGCGTTGGCGCCGGAGGTATCCGCGCCAAAGATGTAGAACAGGTCGTAGCCCTGGGCGCGCAGGCCTTCGCAGGTCTGGTTCTCGACGTCCTGGGTCCACTCGGTGCCCACACGCCACTCGACGTGCTGGCCGAAGTCCTTCTCAAAGGCCTCCAGGCCCTGGAGCACATAGTTGTCAAAGAATACGTCGGGCGCGGGCCAGTAGCAGACGAGCTTGTATTCGTCGCCTTTGAATTCCCAGCTCAGGTTCTCACGGGCAGTGTTGGTGTCCACGTTCACCTCGGTGGTGCTCTCGGCGAAGGCAGCAACGCTGAAGAGCATCATGAGGGCCAGCAGAAGGGATACGAGCTTCTTCATGGGGTCATCCTCCTTTAAAATGATTCGTTTTTCTATAACAGGGACCGCGATCCCCGCTATTTCCCATTGGATTTGGCCCTTTATACCATGCGGCGGGCGACGCGGCTGCGGATGGATTCCACCGATACCGCGAACAGTATGATCACGCCCAGGAAGGCCTTTTCGAAATAGATGTCCACGTTCAGCATCGTCAGTCCGTTGCGGACCATCGTCAGGATCAGCGCGCCGCAGAAGAAGCCGATGGCCGTGAAGTTGCCACCGTTCAGCGAGATGCCGCCGATGGCGCAGACGGCGACGGAATAGAGCATCCAGTCCGCGCCGGTCGTCGGCGAGGCGGAGCCGGTTCGGGAGGTCCACAGCATCGCCGCGATGGCCGCCATACCGCAGGAGAGCATGTTGCACAGCACCGTGATGCGGTCCGCCCGGATACCGGACAGCCGCGCCGCGGCCTCGTTTCCGCCCACGGCCAGGACGTTGCGCCCGAACAGCGTAAACCGGAACACCACCACCAGCACCAGCACCAGCAGGATGAACAACGCGAACAGCTGGGAGGTGCCCAGGAAGCGCCCGCGGCCGAGCTCGTCGAAGCCGGCGTTGACCTTGTAGGGATAGCCGTGGGAAACGCCGGTGGCGACGCCGTCATAGATGAAGGACATCGCCAGCGTGATGACGAAGGGCGCCAGCTTCAGCCGGGTGATCAGCTGGCCGTTGATCCAGCCGCAGATGAGCCCCGCGATGATCGTGATCGGCACCACAAGGATCGTGGGCAGGTGCGCCTCCTGCATCAGCAGGCCGCACACCACCGTGCACAGCGCGCCGACCGAGCCCACCGACACGTTCATGCCGCCGATGACAACCACCATCATCTGCGCCGCAGCGATGAAGCCGTAGCTGGCCACCGTGCGCGAGAGATTGAACAGGTTGTAGTTCGACAGGAAGGCCGTGGTGAAGATCGAGAAGATCAGGACCAGCAGGATGGTGGCGCTGACCGCGCTGGAATAGCTCTGCACGAAGAAGCGCTTCAGGAGGGGCACCTTTTTGGAGCTTGCATTGGTGGCTTCCATAGACATAACATACTCCCTTTCTGCCCGGCAGCCATCGAACGGCCGCCGCAACGGTTCCTTGCCGCCCCTGCCAACTGCGGGATCTCTCGGGGCAATGGTTTACTTAATTAACCTAAGTAATCTATAATGCGATTATAACAACAATCCTTTTGCTTGTCAATAGGTTTGACGAATATTCCATGCGCTTTTTGGCGTGATTTCCGAGATTATTTCTGAATTTGCGCGCATTTTTCGGCAGTGAGAACGCAGCTTCAGCGCAGGAAGCTCATTCGCTCGCTCTTCCACTCGTAGTAGGGCACCACCTGCGTCGCGCCCAGGGCCACGTTCCACTCCTGGAGGGAGCCCACGCGGATTACCACGCGGCGGCCGGCCTCGGTCATCTGCCGGCGCATCGTGGCATCCTGAATCTGCCGGAGAAACCGGTCGCCGTTGCGCATCATGCCGCCGCAGAGGTAGATCACGTCCGGGTCCAGAATGTTGATCACGGTGCCCAGTGCGGTGCCGATATATTCCGCGGCGGTGTCCAACAGCTCCAGCGCCAGTGCGTCCCCGGCCTTCGCGGCATCAAACACGGTCTTGGCCTCGATGGAATCGCGCTCCCCGGCCAGCTCCCGGATCAGCGTATCCCTGCCCTCGTCCACCGCCGCCTTGGCCTGCCGCGCCAGGGCCGCGCCGGAGGCCATGGCCTCCAGACAGCCGTAGTTGCCGCAGGTGCAGGGCACGTGCTGGTGGCTGACGGTGATGTGCCCCAGCTCGCCGCTGGTGCCCGACGCGCCGTAGAAGAGCTTCCCCCGCTGGAGAAACGCGCCGCCAATGCCGTAGCCCAGGCCCATGCAGACCACGTTTTTCTGCATGTCCTCGGGATGGGTACACACCTCCCACATGCCCTGGGCGCGATTGGCGTTTTCCACGATCGCCTGGTAGGGCAGGCGCTCATTCATCCAGCGTTGCAGCGGCACGTTCTTCCAGCCGAAGTTGGGCGAAAAGAGCACGCGGCCCGTGCCCTCCTCGATCAGGCCGGGCATGGCCACGCACACACCCACCACGGTGTCCAGGTCGATCTTCGACTCGTCGAGCGCGCGGTGGATGCCCTTGCACACCCGGTCCACAAAGACGCTGGGTTGCTCCACCGCACTGGTCGGGAACTTCAGCGTGTAGATGGGCCTTCGATCCAGGCCCACCACCGCAATTCGAATCGTGGTTCGTCCAATGTCCACGCCGACAAAGCGGTGATGCTCGCCGGACACGGACAGCAGCTCCGCCTTTTTGCCGGGCTTGGCCTCAGTGGTCATCCGCGAGACGATCATGCGGTGCTCCAGCAGTTCGTCGGTGATCTGCATCACCGACGGAATGCTCAGCCCCACGTGGCGCGCGATCGCAGCGCGGTTGATCGGCCCGTTGTCCGCGATGCAGCGCATCACCGTCTGCTTGTTCAGACGCGCCATCTGGTGCTTGTCTATCTTTGCGTAGTTGTAGTTTTCCATCTGAGCTCTGCTCCCCCGCCCCACGCCGGGGCCTTCAAATATTACCTCTATTTTACCGGATGGCTCCCCGCCTGTCAATACAACAGATTTAACACAAATCGCGGCCCCGGCCCTTTTACCTGCCTGCGCTTGTATTCCCGGAGACGGTCTGGTACAATCAGGGAGAATGGACCTGCCGGGCACGACAAATCTCAGATCTGGAGGGCGAGCACATGCCCAATATCGTCGAAATTTCCGACCTCTCCGCTCCGGAGCTGGAGGTCTACGCACGGCTGACGGAGGCCCAGCTGCAATCCCGGCTGCATCCGGAGCGCGCGCTCTTCATCACCGAGAGCCCGGTGGTCATCGGCTATGCGCTGGACGCGGGCTGCACGCCGGTCTCCCTGCTGATGGAGCGCAGGCACATCACAGGCAAGGCTGCGGCGCTGATCGAGCGCTGCGGCGGAATCCCGGTGTACACGGCGGACGATGCCTTGCTGTCCCGGCTCACGGGCTATCCGCTCACCCGAGGCGTGCTCTGCGCCATGCGCCGACCCGCGCCGAATTCCGCGGAATCCGTCTGCGCGAATGCGCGTCGCGTCGCAGTGCTGGAGGGGATCGTGGACACCACCAACATCGGCGCGATCTTTCGATCCGCCGCTGCGCTGGGCATGGATGCGGTGCTGCTGACGCCCACCTGCTGCGATCCCCTGAACCGACGCGCCGTGCGTGTGAGCATGGGCACGGTCTTCCAGGTGCCCTGGGCGCGGTTCGACACCTGGCCGGAGAAGGGTCTTCGTACCCTGAACGCCCTGGGCTTCCGCACCGCCGCCATGGCGCTGACGGACGACTCCATCGCCATCGACGATCCGGCACTGGCGGTGGAGGAGCGGCTCGCCATCGTGCTGGGCACCGAGGGCGACGGCTTGGCCTCGGGCACCATCGCCCAATGCGACTACACCGTGAAGATTCCCATGACCCATGGCGTCGATTCCCTGAACGTAGCCGCCGCCGGCGCCGTCGCGTTCTGGCAACTGCGCGCCCGATAAAATCCGGAGGTGCCTCTATGGTTCGTGCAATCGTCCGCGATCAGTTTTTCCTGCGCATTCCCTCCCGTCCCGCCACGGCAGCCGACGCCCCTGTCGCCGACGACCTGCTGGATACGCTGCACGCCAATGCGGAGCGCTGCGTAGGTATGGCCGCCAACATGATCGGCGAGAGCGTGCGCATCATCGCCCTTTCCGACGGCGAAAGACTCATGGAGATGTTCAATCCCGTCATTATCAAAAGGGACGGCCCCTTCGACTGCGAGGAGGGTTGTCTGTCGCTGGACGGCGTCCGCCCCGTCCGTCGCTATCGATCCATCAAGGTCCAATGGCAGACGCGCGATATGAAGCCCCGCGTCAAATCCTTTGCCGGCTTCACCGCCCAGATCATCCAGCACGAGGTGGATCACCTGTCGGGAATTCTCATCTGAGCGGAAGCATGTGCGCATACTGCCTTTCCAAAACGACAAAAAAAGGAGACCATCCGAGTGGATGATCTCCGTGGGATCCGGCGACGACCTACCCTACCGGGCCGTTTCCAGCCAAGTACTATCAGCGTGCTGAGGCTTAACTTCTGTGTTCGGGATGGGAACAG
>JAFWBZ010000385.1 GCA_017537105.1 Clostridia bacterium
ACCGTCTACGCGGCGAAAAAGAAGTGCCCGGGTATCGTGTTTGTGCCGCCCAGGCACGATTACTACAGCAGGATATCGCGGCTGGTCAACGCCGTCTACTGCGAGTATACGGAGTATGTGGAGCCCGCCTCCATCGACGAATCCTATCTCGACGTGACCCAGGCGCTGCCCTTCTACGGCCTGACGCCCAGGCAGCTGGCGGATGAGCTGCGCCGGCGCGTGCGGGAGGAGATCGGCATCACGATCTCCGTGGGCGTCTCCTTCTGCAAGGTGTTTGCCAAGATGGGCAGCGATTACAAAAAGCCCGACGCCACCACGGTGATCACCCGGGACAACTACAGGGAGATCCTGTGGCCGCTGCCGGTTTCCGACCTGCTGTTCGCGGGGAAGTCCGCCGTGCAGGTTTTGCACCGAAAGCAGATTCGCACCATCGGCGACCTCGCCCGGACGAGGCCTGAGGAGGTCCGCGATCTCCTCGGCAAGCAGGGGGAGCTGCTCTGGCGCTACGCCAACGGCATCGACGACGAGCCGGTTCAGCTTTTTGGAACGGAGCGGGAGATCAAGTCCGTCAGCCGTGGTCGCACCTTCAAGCGCGATCTGACGACGGAGCGGGAGATTCACACGGCCATCGCCTACCTGTCGGACGAGGTGGCGCGAAACCCTCGCCGCCACGATCTGAAGGGCGAGGTAGTCAGCGTGCAGATCCGAAGGCCCGACATGTCCGAGATTTCCCGCCAGACCACGCTGGGGCGCCACACCTTCCTCCAGCATGAGATCCAGAAGACCGCGATACAGCTCGTCCGGGACAACTGGAAGATGGGCGACCCGATCCGGGCGATGACCGTCGGCGTGACCCGGCTGGCGCCCGCCGGAGAGGTCGTCGAGCAGCTGTCTCTGTTCGACCTGATGGGCGACAGCGCCCGGGACAGGAACAAGCAGGAGCGCCTGGAGGCGGCTGTCGCCACGTTGCGCGAGAAGCACGGGACCGACAGCATCACGCTTGGTTTTCCTCAGGACGAGGAGATCGGAATCCGGCGCAAAGAAAATTCGTGAAGTCCGCCTGCAAAGGCGGGCTTCACGCGTTGATTGTGTTGTATTATATAGATCGCTCCATTCGGACCGCGAAGCCCTGCGAGTGCGTCTGACGACATGCGATTCTGGCGGGCTCAACGGACAGAATCGGCGTCCTCCCGGATCCAGACGAGCATGTCTCCCCTGGCGCGGTTTGCCCAGGCGAAATAGGGGATGGCGGTGAGCGTGCAGGGCGCCTCCTCCGGCGGATGTTGACAGTACAGCCGATCCGCAGGCAGCTCCGAGACGCCTTCCATGCGCAGGCACACCAGGTTTCCGGGCAGGCCCGAAGGGGCCGGGGCGACGGCGATCGGCGCGCTTCGCGGCAGACTCAGGGAGAAGAGTGGCTGCGGCTGGTCCACTTCTTCGAAGCAGTAGATCATCGGTCCCCGGGCCAGCGCCACCCTGCCCGCGCAGTCCCGAACCCGCGCATCCGCGTAGATCCGCCGGATGGGCATGGCGAAGCGCAATTCCACCGTATCTCCGGCGAGCCAAGTACGATGAAGGAAGCAATATCCCTTTGCAGTCTCACATGTGACCGCCTGCCCGTTGATCTGCAGGGAAATGTCCTCTGCGTAGGACGGGACATGGATGGCCAGACAAAACTGCCCTCCGGTCAGGACGGTGTATTTCGCCTCGCCGGTCCAGGGCAGGCCGCTCTCCAGTCGGATCCTGCCGTGGCGTGTGGCCGCCTCGCTGCCGATCAGCAGATGGCTGTAGACCGTGTCCAAATCCTCGCTCCACAGGTATTTGCCCAGGGAGGCGATCAGCCGGGCCAGATTCGGCGGGCAGCAGGCGCAGGTGTGCCACGGCGGACGCTGGGGTTGGATGTGCAGATACCCCGGCACCCTGCCGGACACGCGGGTGTCCACGGCCAGGGGATTCACGTAGAAGAACCGCTTTCCATCGAGCTGCATCCCTGCGAGGGCCGCGTTGTAAAACTCCAGCTCGATCAGATCGGCATACCGGCCATCCGCATCGGACTTCAGCATCTGATGGGCAAAGAAGGCCATGGCCACCGAGGCGCAGGTCTCCCCGTAGCCCCGATCGGAGGGCAGGTCGTAATCCACGGTGAACGATTCTCCACAGGCGGAAGCGCCGACGGCGCCGGTGACGTACATTTGCCGCTGCGTGATGTCCTCGAACAGGCGCCGACAGGCCTCCAGCATCTCCCGGTCTCCGGTCTCTGCGGCAGCATCGGCCATGGCTGTGAGCATGTACAGCTGCCGCACCGCGTGTCCCCGCGCGACTGTCTGCGCCCGCACCGGCACGTCGGATTGATTGTAGCGGTTATCCTCCGGATCGATGTCGTATCCGCCGTAGCGAATGCCGGGGTGAGAGGGCGTGTGCTTCCGGAACCAGTCCGGGTCGCGGCCGCGCAGGTTCAGAAATCGCAGGGCCATGTCCCGATAGCGCGCGTTGTGCGTCACGTGATACAGCCGCAGCAGGCCGATTTCGATCTCCTGATGCCCGGGAATTCCCTCCTCCTTTTCAAATCGATCGCAGATATGGTCTGCCAGGCGCGTACAGATGCCGAGCAGCGCATCCTTTCCCACGGCCTCGTACAGGGCGGCCGCGGCCTCCATCAGGTGTCCGGCGCAATACAACTCGTGGCATTCCAGCAGGTTTTTCCAGCGGTTTTCCGGCTCCCGGACCGTGAAATAGGTATTCAGGTAGCCGTCATCCTGCTGGCACCGCCCAATCAGCGCCACCATGTCGTCCACGCGCGCGGAAAGGGCGTCGTCCGGCTTCAGTGCCAGCGAATAGGCTGCGGCCTCCAGCCACTTGGCGACATCGCTGTCCTGAAAGACCATGCCGTAGAACTCGCCGGGCTCCTCTCCCGCGGCCATGCGGAAGTTGCCCACGGCGTGGGATTTTTCCGCTCCCGGCACCTCGTCCCGGAGGATTTTTTCCATATAGGGAATGACCACATCCGCAATCATTGCCTGGCGGGGCGACCAAAAGTCGTCCGCGACCTTCACGCATCGAAGCGGTATTTCCCGAATGCTCACGGTGTGTTCCTCCTGTCAGTCTTTCAAGCCGGTCAGCACGATGCCCTCCACGAAGTACTTCTGCCCGATCAGATAGAACACGATGCCCGGGATAAAGGACAGGCAAGTGGCACACATGATGCTGGACCAGTCGTCATTAAAGGATCCGCGGAAGATGTTGAGCCCCAGCGCCAGCGTATAGCGGTCCCGGCGGGTGATGTAGGTGACCTGCTGCAGAAGGTCGTTCCACAGCTCGATGAACTTCAGCAGGCCCACCACGATCATGGCGACCTTGATGGCCGGGATGATGATATAGATCAGGGTCCGGAAATAGCCGCAGCCGTCGATGGTGGCCGCCTCGTCCAGCTCCCGGGGCACGGTCTTGACGAACTGGCGGATCAGGAAGATGTTGAACGCGCCGCCGCCGCAGAAGTGAGGGAGGATCAGCGGCCAGTAGGTGTTGACCAGACCCAGCTTCGACCAAGCGACGAACAGCGGGATCAGCGTGACCATGGAGGGGAGCAGCATGGAGCCCACGCACAGCGTGAACAGGAACTTCTTGCCCCGGAACCGAAGCCGCGCGAAGGCATAGCCGCCCATGGTGGCGGTCAATACCGCGCCGGTCACGGCGGGCACCAGTATGGTCATGGTGTTCCCCAGGAATTTCAGGTATTCAAAGGATTCCAGCGTCGCCGCATAGTTTTCAAAGCGCCAGGCGGGCGGGACGAAGGCCGGCGGATAGGCGTACAGCTCCCCGTTGGACATGAGGGAGGAGCGGAAGATCCAGTAGATCGGAAACATGACGACCAGCCCCAGCACGATCAGCAGGAGGAAGCTCAGGGTATTTGCCGTTCGCCCCCGGCGCTGCTTGGAGGCCATTCTGTTTCTGGACCTTGTATTGATCACATGCATGCTCATTCCCGATCATCCCCCCGATAGAAAATCCAGCTCTTGCTGGTGCCAAAGAGCAGGCCGGTAAAGACGGCGATGATCAAAAAGAGGATCACGGCGACTGCGCTGCCATAGCCGTACTTGTGCGACTTGAAGGCCTGGGTGTAGAGCATGTAGCACATGAAGTAGCTGCCGGTGCCGGGGCCGCCCTTGGTGAGGGACAGCGCCGGGGTGATGACCTGCAGGTTGCTGACGAGGCTCATGAGCAGATTGTAGAAAATGATGGGCGTCATGCAGGGAATGGTGATCTTCCAGAAGCGCTGCCAGGCGTTGGCGCCGTCGATTTCCGCGGCCTCGTGGTAGGAGCGGGGCACGTTCTGCAGGCCCGCCAGGAAGATCACGATCAGGTTGCCACTGAGCCAAACGGCGATCAGGGCCAGAGAGGGCGTGACCATGCCGCTGGAATCCAGGAACTTCACCGACGTGCCGCCGGACAGCTTGATCAGATAGTTGAAGAAGCCGTGGTTGTAGTCGTACAGCCACTTCCAGCCCAGATACACGGCCAGGGCAGGAAGCACGTAGGGCAGGTAGAAGACCGCCCGGAAAAAGCCCCGGGCCGGGACCTTGCGGTTCAGCAGAAGGGCGATGATCATGGAATAGATCACGCTTCCAATCACGGAGATCCCCGCGTATTCCAGAGTGGTCAGCAGCGAACCGTAGAATTTGGTGTCCCGGGTGAACAGGCGCACGTAGTTCTCCAGCCCCAAATATTTCATCTCGCCCAGACCGTTCCAGCTGAAGAGGCTCAGCGCAAAGGAGGCGATCATGGGCAGGTAGGTGATGCAGATCAGGCCGATGACCGAGGGCAGCAGCAGTATCCACGCCGCGCGGGTCTCTGACCGGTTGTACCGGAGGCTCTTCTTCTTTGAAAGGACCGTCATGGCATTGTCCCTCCACATTCAGCACAATGGATAGAAATCGGGGGAACACAGATGCGCTCCCCCGACTTCCGGTTGCCTGCGGATCAGTCCACGATGATGGCTTCGCACATCTCGGGATAGATCTCGTTGATCACGTCCTCTGCGGTCCGCTCGCCGCTCCACACGCTCTGCAGCGCGGTGAACAGGATTTCGTTGGTGGTCACCTGGGTGTTGGGGGTGAAGTACCAGCACGCGGGCTTCGCGTAGTTCATGGTGTAGTCCACCAGCACCTTCTTGCCGGTCTCCAGATCCTTGAAGGGATACTTCTCGTTGCCCAGCCAGGCGTTGATGCCCTCTTCGGTCTTGTAGTAGTATTCGCTCTTCGGCAGCCAGATGCCCGTGAGCACCAGGGAATCCCAGTTGCTCTCCTCGCGGGTGTACCACTTGACGAAATCATAGGCCTCCTGCTGGTGCTTGCCCTTGAATACTCCGGTCAGGCCGGAGGTGCAGCTGGTGACCTCTTCCTTCATCACGGGCAGCGGCGCGATGCCGTAGTTGATGTCCAGGTTCGGGAAGTCCGTGCCCAGCCGCCAGGTGCCGTCGGTGGTCATGGCGACGGTGCCGCTACCGATGCCCACGCCGATGCCGTTGTCCTCGGGGATGACGTTCAGGGGCGCCACGTGCTCCACCAGCGCCAAATCGGCCACCTTCTGGATGGATTCGATGGCCTC
>JAFWBZ010000386.1 GCA_017537105.1 Clostridia bacterium
TCGGGGCTGAGCACCTGCAGGCGGAAGGAGCCCTTCAACGAAAGCGCCGTGAGCAGCGTGCGCTCGGTCTGCAGCGTCAGCTGCTTGGGCACCACGACGATGAACGCCTCCGCGCCGCCGTCCATCGATGCGCGCAGCGCTTCGATCATCGCGGGCTCCAGCAGCGGGTTTCGCCCGGTGTAGATGCGCATGTTTTGCCTCCCTTCGCTCGGTCTGTGCGGGGTTTCGGGGCAGTGCTTCGACTATACGATGGCGATGACCCCGGTGGCGATCAGCGTGGTGATCAGGCAGGCGGTGCAGTTGCCCAGCAGTATGGCGATCGCGGACTTCAGAAGCGGCATCTCAAACAGCGTGGCGATGGCGCTGCCCATCCACACGCCGGTGCCGGGCACCGGCAGGGCCACAAACAGATAGAGCCCCAGCAGCTCCGCGGTCTCGGCGGAGAAGCGGCGGCGCCTCCGGCCCCTGCGGCTCCGCTTCCGGTCGTGCATGCCCGCGCGCTTGCGGGCGGCGCGGCGCTCGAGCCATGCGGCGAAGGTCCGCACCGGCTTGATGGGCAGGGTGTAGAACCAGTCCAGCACCGGCCGCAGCAGCAGCAGGATGAAGGGCACCGGCAGGTAGGACGCGATCACCGCCAGCAGGTAGGCGAACACCGGCGGCATGCCGGTGCCCACCATCACGGTCACGGCGTAGCGTCCCTCAAACATGGGCACCATGCTCAACAGCGCGGTGATGATGATCTTTCGGGTGTGCTCGTGCCACACGAAGGGGCGGTCGGCGGCCGCCTCCATCAGCGGGGCAATGCGGCAAAGGAGATCGTGGCGCATAGGTCCTCCCATCGGCGTTCCGGGCGATGCGCCGCGGAAGCCGGACATATTATCCATTCTATCATAACACAGCATTGTAAAAAAGAGAATCGCGCCAATTTGTTTCATCGGTTTTTCGCGCCACAAGGCAGCGGGGTGATGCGAGCAAATGATGCGGAAAGCGTGTGCCGGAATGATTTTTATGTAGCGATGCGATAAGAATTCCAATGACCGATTTGGAATTCATTGTATTTTTACACAGAGTCTCTATAATGTAAAATAGCCATAATCCGAGGATGTGCTGCAAGGATTTCCCGTTTGTCATTTTGCAAGCGGCGAATGTTTTCCCGGAGAACAGGAGATTGAAAGGAAATTCTGGCCATGAAGAACCAAAGAAGCAAGCAACACCGGAGGAAACCTGCGATCATGCGCTGGCTAAAAGCGCAAATCTCCAGGAATCCCCCACCTCTATGGGCGGTGGTCGTTGCCGATGTGCTGGTGTTTGCCGTTGTTCTGAATGTCTTTGCGCTGTTTCACCATGTGCTGCCCCGGTCGGAAAAATCCTACGGGGTAAAGTCTCAGCGCATCTCGACAGCGCTGCTTACAGATGACAACACCGCGTCCGAAGGCAACGCAGTGCCAGGAGATCGCGCTAAAGCCGTGGAGGAAACCGATGCGCCCCTGCCTGATGTGACCCCTGAGCCGGATCCTGTCGGGGTTTTTGCCCAGCGCTTTGCAGATAAGTTCACAGAGGGAGAAGTCATCGCCACTGCGGAGAGCTATCAAAGCAAAAATGTCAATGTTCAGTTTTCCAAGCACACAGAGCCTGAGCTGGTGTACTACGTTGCGGACATATACATCCGAAAAATCGAATGTTTACGAACAGCATTTGCCAAAGACAAGTTTGGACGCGGGCGCTGGGAACGGGTCAGCAGCATGAGCGAGCGGATGAATGGCGTTATCGCCATCAACGGCGACTATTACGGCGGACGTTCAGATGGCATCGTTATCCGGAATGGTGAGTATTACCGCAATGAAAAAAACCCCATACGCGACATCTGTATTATCAACTGGGATGGTACCATGGAAACCTATGGCCCCGAGGCATGGGATCCGCAGCGAGCCGTGAATCGAGGAGCGTATCAGGGTTGGAACTTTGGCCCCATGCTACTGGACGAGGAGGGCAACGCCAAGACCGAGTTCAATTCGGAAGTTGGCGGCAGGAATCCTCGCACGGCTATCGGGTATTATGAGCCGGGCCACTATTGTTTTGTGGTGGTGGATGGCCGCTCGAAGCAGTCCAAGGGCATCGGTTTGGTGGGTCTGTCTGAGATCATGCACAACCTGGGCTGCAAGCTCGCCTACAATTTTGATGGTGGACAGAGTTCGGAGATGGTCATAGGCAACGAAATCGTCAGCAATCCATACAAGGGCGGTCGCAAAAACAGTGACGCTGTCCTGATCATAGACGAATAGCCAAAGGAGGAAGAGCATGCTGCGCAAGCTGACGCCTCACGCCGTTATCATCATTTCGGCGATGTACTTTGTATTCTTTTTCATTGACAGAGTCAACGCTTCCATGGCATTTATCAACAATCCCATTACGAAAGGTCTGCTGTTTGCGCTGTGTGTGCTGGCGATCTACAACGCAGTGGCGCTGATTCGCGATAACCGCAAGCGCGCCCGCTATCTGGAGCGCCGCAAGCTGGCGCGACACGAAAAGAAAGCGGGGGAATAGTTCATTTCCCCGCAGCTTCCATTATTGCGGCGGCTCCGGTAGAGAAGGAGCGCATCCGTCGACGCAGAAATGAGGGAAACAGAGAATATGGCACAACAATACGATTTCAACCGGGTGATCGACCGTCGGGGGACCGATTGCATCAAGTTTGACTTCGCCGTGGAGTTCGGCAAGCCCGCGGACGTGCTGCCGCTGTGGGTGGCGGATATGGACTTTCCCGCGCCGGAGGGCGTGCTGGACGCGCTGCGCGCCGGCGTGGAGCACGGCATATTTGGCTATTCCGGCACCAAGCGCGACTACTACGAGGCCGTCGCAGGTTGGTTTGCGCGCCGATTTGGCTGGACGCCGGAGGAGCCGTGGCTGGTCAAGACGCCGGGCGTGGTCTATGCGCTGGCGATGGCGGTGCGTGCGCTGACCCGGCCGGGCGAGGCGGTGCTGGTGCAGCCGCCGGTGTACCATCCCTTCTTCCAGGTGGTCGAGAGCAACGGCCGCCGCGTGGTGGAGAGCCCGCTGGCGCTGCGGGACGGGCGCTATGCGATCGACTTCGAGGGCTTCGAGACCGCCGTTGCGGAAAACGACGTGAAGCTGTTCATACTGTGCAGCCCCCATAACCCGGTGGGCCGCGTGTGGACGCCGGAGGAGCTGAGGCGCATCGGCGAAATCTGCCTCCGCCACGGCGTGCTGGTGGTCTCCGATGAGATCCACTGCGACTTCACCTATCCCGGCCATCCCCATACGCCGTTCATCGCCGCTGTGCCGGAGATGGCGGAGCACGCCATCGTCTGCACCGCACCCAGCAAGACCTTCAACCTGGCGGGGCTGCAGGCCTCGAACCTCTGGATTCCCGGAAAGGCGGTGCGGGAGCGCTTCCGGGCGGAGATCGAATCGACCGGCTATTCCCAGTGCAACTGCCTGGGGCTCGCGGCTTGCAAGGCGGCCTACCGCACCGGCGAGGAATGGCTGGACCAGCTGCTGGTCTATCTGAAGGGCAATCTCGATTTCCTGCGGGAGTTCCTGCGGCATAATCTGCCGATGCTCCGGCTGGTGGAGCCCGAGGGCACCTACCTGGCCTGGGTGGACTTCTCCGCCCTGGGACTGTCCCTGGAGGGGCTGGAGGACCTGATCGTCCGCCGTGCGAAGCTGTGGCTGGACGCCGGGACCATCTTCGGCACCGGCGGAGCGCAGTTCCAGCGCATCGTGCTGGCCTGCCCCCGGGAGACGCTTCGTCAGGCGCTCGAGCGGCTCAAGGCCGCGGTGGACGCGCTGTAGAGGAGGGCACAGAGCCGCGCGGCGGTCTTCAATGTTGTGCGATGAGCACAAACTGTCTTTCGCTTTTTATTCCGGCAGCATCGTGCAAAGCAGCCTGTTCTGGATATAATATGGGTTGTGCCGGGGCGCTGCTCCGGCAAGGGAATCGCAGAAAGGAAGCGAGAGATATGATGCTGCTGAAGAACGCAAAGGATGTCGACAAGCTGATCGAGGCAGTCAATCGCTGCCGAGACGACGTGTTGCTGCGCTCCGTCGACGGGCGCGAGGAATTCAATTTGAAGAGCGTGCTGTCCCGCTACGTTGCCATCGGCGAGCTGTGCAGGGACCACGGGGATCGATATGAAATCTTCTGCATGAACCGCGCCGACGAGGGCTATATGATGAACTTTTTTCACGAGCTCAGTGAGGCCCGGCGCTGCGCATAGGCCGACGTCCGATCCAACCACCTCAGACCACTGACAAAGGGGTTGCCGCAAAACCGCTGAAAACGGCTGTTTTGTGACAGCCCCGCGTTTTTTATGGCAGGCAGCCTGTCGCCGGCGGCGGGCGCCCCTGTCGAGGCAGAGCGCCGCGCCGCGGGAAAGGCCGCGCGAAGCCCGTCCCGAGGCGCCGTTTTTCATCGTTTTTTTCGCAGAGTCCGCGAACACCGTTGCATCCCGGGTCAAAATGGGGTACAATAGAATGAGAATCTTTACAAAGGAATGGGTGCTGCAATGATACGCCTGATCGCGACGGACCTGGACGACACGCTGCTGAACGAACGAAGCGACCTGAACCCCCGCGTCATCGAAGCGCTGCGCGCCGCAATGGCGGCGGGCTGCGGAATCGTGCTGTGCAGCGGGCGCATGCTGGAGGCGATGCAGCCGCTGGCGGAGCGCATCGGGGTGAACGCGCCTATGCTGCTGTACAACGGGGCGCTGGCCTACGATCACCGGACGGACGAGGTGATCTTCGCCGAACAGCTGTCCTACGAGACCGCGCTGGGCATCGCGGAGCTGGCGGAGGGGATGGGCTTCTACCTGCAGGCCTATCCCGGCAGGAACTACTACTGCAACGAGGTGTGCGAGCACACGTTGCGCTACGCATCCTACATCCACGTGGACGCGATTCCCGTGCACAAGCCAGTGACGGAGTGGATGCGCGAGCACCCATCCGGCATGCAGAAGCTGCTGCTGATCGACACGCCGGAGGGCGCCACCCGGGCGCAGGCGGCGCTGCGGGAGGCGTTTCCCACAGGGGCGAGCTTCCTGAAATCCAAGCCCCACTACATCGAGATCGTGCCCGAGGGCGTCGACAAGGGCCGGGCGCTGCTGCGGCTGGCCGGGCATCTGGGCGTCGCCCGGGACGAGGTGATGGCCTTCGGCGACGGACAGAACGACGTGGCCATGATCGAGGCCGCGGGCACCGGAGTGGCGATGCGAAACGGCTGCCCGGAGGCGCTTCGGGCGGCGGACATCATCGCGCCGACGAACCGGGAGGACGGCGTCGCCCAGGTGATCGAGGACTATCTCAGACAGGGAAAGATAGGGAGGATGTGATCCCATGATCAACGAGCCCGATTTTGTCAGAAGCCTTTCGCTGACCCGCGTGCTGCCCCCGGACGGCAAGACGCTGCCCATCGAGGTCAGCAACACCACCCGGCCGGGCATACAGTTTGCCGGCTACTGGGACTTCTTCCCCTACGAGCGGCCGCAGCTGCTGGGCAAGGTGGAGATGACCTACCTGTCCTCGCTCCACGAGGACGTGCGCCGCGAACGGCTGACGAAGTACTTCAGCTACCCGCTGCCCTGCGTCATCATCTGCCGCAACTATCCCTGCTTTGACGACATGCTGGTCCTGGCGGCGGCGCACCACATTCCGATCTACGCCTCCCCGAAGGAGACCGTGCAGGTCGAGCTGGACCTGATCGCCTACCTGCGCAACGCGCTGGCACCCCGGGAGACCCGGCACGGCGTGCTGGTGAACGTGTTCGGCACGGGACTGATGATCACCGGCGAGAGCGGCGTGGGCAAGAGCGAGGCGGCGCTGGAGCTGATCAAACGCGGACACCAGCTGGTGGCCGACGACGTGGTGGACATCCGGCGCGTGGATGAGGGGCGCCTGGTGGGCGAATCGCCGGAGCTGGTCCGGCACTTCATGGAGATCCGCGGCGTGGGCATCATCGACATCTCTACGATGTACGGCGTCGGCGCCATCATGCGCTCCAAGACCATCAACATGGTGGTGCACCTGGAGATGTGGCAGGCGGGCAAGGAGTACGACCGGCTGGGCATGGTGGACAACTATACGGAAATCCTGGGCGTCAAGCTGCCCTACCTGCTGCTGCCCATTCATCCCGGCCGCAATTTGGCGGTGGTGCTGGAGGTGGCGGCCCGGAACCTGCGCCTCAAGCAGATGGGCTACAACGCGGCCAACGAGCTGACCCGCCGCCACATGGAGCGGGCCCAGCGGCAGATGGAGGAGGAAGAGCAGCCGTAGCGCGGCGGTGCCGGACGGCGGAGTTTGAATACATCGGGAGGAATGGAACATGATCTACATCGGCATAGACGTCGGCGGGCTGTCCTTCAAGGCGGGCGCGGTGGACGAAGCGGGACACATCCTCAGCAAGGCGAGCTGCCCCAGCGGAGTGGAGCGCGGCTATGGTCCCATGATCCGGGACATGGCGGAGCTGGCCTTCCGCGTGGCGAAGGAAAGCGGCCACTCGATGGACGAGGTGAAATCCATCGGCATCGGCATCCCTGGCATCATCGATCCCGGCACGGGCCGCGTGCCCTTCTGCAACAACCTGTTCTGGACGGACGTGCCGATCCTGGACGAGATGAAGAAGTACACCGACATCCCCGTCTACGTGGACAACGACGCCACGGTGGCGGGGCTCGCGGAGTCCGTGGCGGGCGTGTCTGCGGGCGTGAAGAACAGCGTGTTCGTCACGCTGGGCACCGGCATCGGCGGCGGCGTCATCCTGAACGGCCGGGTGTTCACCGGCAGCCACGGCGTGGCCACCGAAATCGGCCACGTGACCACCGTGGACGGCGGTGAGCCTTGCAACTGCGGCAAGCGCGGCTGCTGGGAGCGCTACGCCAGCGCCACCGCCCTGATCCGCGAGGGCCGCAGGCTGTGCGAGCGCAAGCCCGAATGCGCCCTCATGAAGGCGGTGGAGGGCAACACCGACGCGATCACCGCCAAGCACGTCTTCGACCTGGCCAAGGCAGGCGATCCCGACTGCCTGGAGCTGTTCGACTGGTACATCCACCACCTGTGCATGGGCCTGGGCAACCTGGTCAGCCTCTACGATCCGGAGGTCTTCGTGCTGGGCGGCGGCGTCTCCCACGCCGGGGAATTCCTGCTGGACGCCGTGCGGAAGGAGCTGCCCAACTGGGTGTTCTTCAAGAGCATGCCCTTCGCCCGGGTGGAGCTGGCGAAGCTGACCAACGACGCGGGCATCATCGGCGCGGCGATGCTGGGCCGGTAGGGCCGGGCGCAGCGCCATCCGGGACAGAGGAGGAGCTTTCCATGCAGACCTATGAGCGGTTTTTGAATTACATTCAGTACGACACGGCGTCGGACGAGCAAAGCCCGACCTGCCCCAGCACCGCAAAGCAGCTGGCGCTGGCGGAGGCGCTGGTGCAAGAGATGCAGGCGCTGGGCATTCGGGATGCCCGCGTGGACGGCGACGGCTACGTCTACGGCAGCATTCCGGCCAACGCCGAAGGCCTCCCGTCCATCGGGCTCATCGCCCACATGGACGTGGTGGACTGCGTGCCCTGCGCGCCGATGCGCCCGCGGATCCTCGAACACTACGACGGCGGCCCTGTGACGCTGGACAGCGGCGACGTGCTGGACCCGGCGGTGTTTCCGGAGGTGGCCGGGGCGAAGGGCAAGCGCCTGATCGTCACCGACGGGCACACGATCCTGGGTGCGGACGACAAGGCGGGCATCGCGGAGATCCTGACCGCCTGCGAGCGGATCCTGGCCGACGGTAGCCGGAAGCACGGCAAAATCTGCATCGGTTTCACGCCGGACGAGGAGATCGGCCGCGGCGCGGACCGGTTCGACGTGCCCGGCTTCGGCGCGGACTTTGCCTACACCATCGACGGCGGTCTGGTGGGCGAGATCGCCTTTGAAAACTTCAATGCCGCCGCGGGCAAGGTGGTGGTCAACGGGCGCAACGTGCACCCCGGCAGCGCCAAGA
>JAFWBZ010000387.1 GCA_017537105.1 Clostridia bacterium
CCCATGCGGCAGCCGCGCCGTTCATGCAGGCAAAGAGCAGGGCCAGCGGGATCGCCGCCTCGAGGCGCCCCGCAAGCCTGAGCTCGGTTTCGCACCAGTCGTAGAGCCGGACGGGGCGCGGGTCCAGCGCCATGCCGGCGTAAAACAGCACCACCGCAATGTAGACCGCCGCACCCGCCGCGCTCGCGCCTTCGGGGCCGGATGCCCGCAGCCACAGCGCCGCGACGGCGGCAATCGCCACTCCCGCGGCGTATCCGTGGGCCATAGGCAGCGTCAGCGTGCCGAGCTTTCCCGTTCGCGCCAGCATCACCGCGGTCACCAGCGCCGCAAAGAGCGAACGAAGCCAGTGCACGAGCCTCCCGCTGAAGTCGCTTCCCAGCGGTGTGGGGCCGGTCGTTCGTCCGCCGAAGTTCTCCCTCGCCCGGAATCCCGCCATCGCGCCGAAGAGCGCAGAGGCCGTCAGGATTCCCGGCCACATCGCCGACTTCAGCTGCGCGAAGAACAGCACCAACGCCCGCCCCGGGATCAGTCCCGTTCCCGCGACGGCCGCCATGATCGCCAGCGAGTGCTCCCATTCCGCCCTGGCGCGCAGCGACATTCGACGAGAGCCCGCCGCATGCGCCGGGCTGCGCGGATCGCGCTTCGTTCTCCGTCCGACAATCTCCTTCAACGGCAAAAAACACCCCCGTCCTGCAAACCTATGCAGGACGGGAGCGCGTCATGTCTCCGGCGAACCCTCCAGGCGGCCGAGCTCCTCGGCGGTCAGGTCCACGGGCGAGGTCTCCTCATAGACCCACTCCGACGACGGATCCTCCGGCGTGGGCTCCGCCCCGGGCGCAGCCTCTGCCAGCTCCGGCGGCCGCGTAAACCGCTCCGGAGGCTCCGCAAACATCGGGTCTGTCTCGCCGCCGGAATCGGCACCATTCAGAAAAGCCAGCAGCCCGCGCCCCATGGACACCGCCAGCAGCGCCAGCACAGCGATCACCACGAGCACGGCCGCCAGACCCAGCCACTTTTTCATCGATCAGACCACGTATTTGCGGATATACTCCGGCACCTCTTCCTCAGAGATGCTGATGGAGAGCACGAAATTGCAGTCGTGCGATTCCGACAGCCGCTCCAGCTTTTCAAAGAAGTTTTCCATTTCAATGTCATTCAACGGCGTCTTGACCAGCTTTTTAAAGGCATCCACCGCAATCAGGGAAAGGTCAAAATCCGCGGAGAGCATGCCGCAGAGAAAGGCCAGGAACTCGCCGGCCTGGCACTTGTAGGCCACCGGATACTCGCTGGCGTCCACGAACCGGATCTCGTGCCGCAGGTCATACATATAGCGCTTGTCATCGCCGATAAACAGGATATTGCCGTGTTCGCTCTTGAGCGCTTCGTTGGTCATGTCGATCAACCGCTTGGTCTTTCCACTGCCCTTGTCGCCCAGGATCACCCGAATCATTGTCATCCTCTCCTTCGCAGAATTGTCAGGTGGGAGTATTCATTCAAACCGGGCGCACGCGCCCTTCTGTCCTTCCATTATACATGAAATCGCCGGGAAATACAAGCACAGAAAAGAGCTTATTTGCCGCTCTCGCGGAAACAAGCTCTTCGGCTATGAGTAGGTGGTTTCGTCGCTGAACAGGCAGTCGATCAACAGTATGTACGCGCCCCGGGTGGTGAGCTCCGTGATGGAGCGATCGTCCATGTGCAGCGCAAAGGGGCTGTCCGCGCTGTCTGTGTAGTATTTGAAGCGTCGCATCTCATGGAAGATCTGCTCCCGGAAGAAATCGTCGGCCCGGGCGCAATCGCCCTGGAAGACCACGCTGTCCGGATTGAAGATCAGCGCGAGGTTGTGCAGCGCCTGCGCGAAGTATGCAGCAACCCGCCCGGAGACCTCCCGCGCAAGGGCGTCTCCTGCGCTGGAGGCGTCAAACACGTCCCGGATCGTGATCTGTGCCAGCGGCTTTTGCAGCAGTGCAGAATCGGGAATTCGCCCCGAAAGCTCCTGGATCCACCGGCGGATCCGGTCTGCGCTGACCTGCCGTTCGAAGCAGCCGTGGCTTCCGCAGGCACAGTCCTCCGGGTCATCCGGGTTCAGCATCGTGTGCCCGATTTCGCCGATCAGCGAATCCTTGCCGTCCAGTATGCGGCCGTAGGCCATCTGACAGGAGGAGATCCCGTCCCAGGAGGAGAAGAGCGTCGCCACACGGGCGCCCACGCCCTTTTTGTCGTGCAGGTAGGCGCTGCCGCACACCTTGCTGGCGTTCTCCGTCAGGATCAGCAGGTCCCGGCCAAAGTACGCGCCCAGCATCTCCGCCAGCGCGACATCCCTGCCCCAGTTGGGAAACAGCGCGTTGAACTTCACGCACCGGCTGGCCCGGTCCACGATTCCGGGCGTGGAGATGCAGATGCCGAAGACGCTCTCCCGGCCGATGCCGTTTTTGTCCATCAGGCTGTGGCACGCCCGACCCGCCGAGGCGACGATCTCGTCCACGGGCATCTCAGCGACGCCGGATTGTTGAAAGGTATCGATAACCTCACACCGAAAATTGAAGAGGGAGACGTACAGGCCGTCCGGACAGATCAGGACGCTGAAGAGGTAGCGGTTGGCAGACAGGGAAAAGAGCTCCGCGCGCTTGCCGCCCATGCTGCCCGAAGCCGCCTTGCCTCCGGATTCGATGACGCCCTTTTCCAGGAAGAACTGGATGGCCTTCATCACCGTCTGGCGGCTGATGCCAATGGTGCGCGCGATCTCTGCGACGGAATAGACAGTGCCCGTCTTGAACAACTCCAGGATTTGTATTCGATTGTTGCGCTTGAGGTCGGAAGGGCGCGCGGCGGTTTGCGGCATGTTGTACTTCAGCATGATGCTCACCTCCCATAGACCTTTACAGTTTGATTATAGCATACGGTTTTTTTTGCTGTCAAGCGAATCGCCTTGATGTCCCCCACAAGATATTTTATGTATTCGTTAATTATTGTTATATATGCCGTAATTTTATGTCGCATTTTTACCTATGAAAGGGATGGAGGCGGCGCGGATCCCTGCCGCACCGCCTCCTACCGAAGCATGTATCGCTCGACGGCCTTTGCCGCCCCGTCGTGGTCGCAGTCGTCGGTGACCACGTCGGCGCGCCGCCGCACCTTTTCGATGGCGTTCGCCATGGCCACGGACAGTCCCGCTGCCTCCATGATCTCCACGTCGTTGCCTGCGTCCCCCACCGCGAGGGACTGCCGAACCGGGATGCCCAGGTGATCGCACAGCGATTGCAGCCCGCCCGCCTTCGTCGCCCCGATCGGGGACATCTCCATGCCGAGTCCGATGGAATCCGACAGCACCAGCCGGTGCCCCGCGACGCGGCGCAGGTAGTCCGCCCGCTCATCCTCCCCGGAGAAGTACAGGTTGATCTTCGAGACGGTCCCGCGCTTCGTCCGGCACACCGCGCGCATGTCGTCGACGACGATGGACCCGCTGCGGAAGGTATCGATAAAGTCGAGGACGTGATACCGCGCGAGCGTCGCGTCCAGCGCGCCGCGTATGTAGGACTGGTCCTCCATGAACGCCTGGCAGACCGCATCGTAGCGCTCCGAAAGCTCCAGCACAAAATCCACCTCAGCGTCCTCGATGACATAGCGCCGCAGCATCCGCCCGCTTCGAACGTCATAGAGACAGGCGCCGTTTTCGCCGATCACATAGGTGACGAACGGCATGTCATTCAGGTAGGGCCAGAGCTCCGACAGCGTCCGGCCCGTGGACAGCGCCACGACCTTTCCCGATTCCGCGACGCGGGTGAGCACCTCCCGGGTGTACGGCGTGATCCTATGGTCGGAATTCAGCAGCGTGCCATCCATATCCAGCGCCGCGATCCGGTATTCCTCTCGTTCTCTCATGGCTGTTTTCGCACCTCTGCAAACCATTATCCCCGCGCGGTGCGAAACTGTCTATCGTCTGCGGGTAAAACATACAAAAAGGCGGGACGAACGCGATCGTCCCGCCATACGCAATCCGCGCCTACGCAATTTCCAGCGCGATCTCCATCATGCGGGTAAAGGTATTCTGGCGATCCTCTGCGGGCAGGCTCTCGCCGGTGACGAGGCTGTCCGAGATGGTCAGCAGCGTCAGCGCGCTCTTCCCGGCCGCGGCTGCGTTCAGATAGAGCGCATAGGTCTCCATCTCCACGCAGAGCACGCCCAGCTTCATGAGGGTCGGCGTGGCGCTGGTATTCCCCTGGCCATAAAACACGTCGCTGGAGAAGATCGGCCCGGGAACGACCGTCTGCCCGAGGCTCTCCCCCGCCTCCACGGCAGCCCGCAGCAGCGGATAGCTGCAGCAGGGTGCCAGCGTGCCGCTCAGGCCGAACTGCGCGCCGTAATTGGAATCGGAATAGGCGGTGACCGCCGCCACGACGTCCCGCAGCTTGAGCCGATCGGTCATGGCGCCCGCGGAGCCCACGCGGATGATGTTCTCCACGCCATAGAAGTTGTACAGCTCGTAGGAATAGATGCCGATGGCCGGCATGCCCATGCCGGAGACCATCACGGAGACGCGCTTGCCCTTGTAGGTGCCGGTATAGCCCTGCACGCCGCGAACGTTGTTCACGAGCTGCGCGTCCTCCAGGTAGTGCTCCGCGATGTACTTCGAGCGGAGGGGATCGCCGGGCATCAGCACCGTGCGGGCGAACGCGCCCTCCGGGGCGTTGATGTGTGGGGTTGGAATCCTGCTCATGTTTCTGTCCTCCATGCTATGTAGTTTCAGTCCAGCAGCACCTGCAGTCCGTTGTCCGAGAACACCTGGAGCAGCTTCAGGCCGTAGGGCCCGCATTCCCGGACAAACGCCCCTGCGTTTTCAATGACGATCAGATCGCGCTCCCTGCGCTCGCCGAGGCAGTCGTTCAGCGCGTCCAGATTGCCGCCGTAGTAGTCCGGCAGCGAGAGCTTTTCTTTGAGATGGGCGTGCAGCGCGCCGCGCTCCCCCATCCTGTTGCCATCCAATATGATCATAGCGAATCATCCCTCCGGAAACAGCTGCGTAAAGGTCTGATAGTGGTCGTTGGTGTAGTAGTACAGGCCGTCTGAGCTGTAGAGCACGCGCTCGGCCCCGCGCTTTTTGCCCCTGTAATTTGCGTCGCATTCGTACCAGGTGCGCCCCTTTTTCTCCGGCAGCAGGCCCTCATAGTTGCCGAACCGGTCGCCGCCGATGGACATGCCCGGCGCCACCTCGCCCACGTAGTTGTAGCTGGAATCCCAGCCCCTCTGACGCGCTTCCTTCTTGGTCAAGAAGTTCTCCGGAAGCTCCCCGTAGGCATCGAGGTAGTTCACGATCTGCTGTGGGTCAGTAATTGGCAGCTGCCATCGATCCCCGTCCGCCTCCGAGCCATCCCGGTCGCCATCGTAGCTCGCGGAATCGCCCTCGTCCTCCAGGCCAAACATGTCCCGCAGCATGCCGCGCCAGTCCTCCGCATGGGCCAGCGAGGCAAACAGCGACGACAGCAGCAGCGCTGCCAGCAGAACCGCCAGCAGCCGTCTTGCCAGTCCCTTCATCCTATCATCCTTTCTGTGCGCAAGGCAGCGGCCCGCCCGCTTTTGATCATCGCTTTCTGTACATTCTTCCCGGTCGCCTCGCCCGATGCACGGCGTACAGCGCGCGGCGCGCGGACTCAGAGTCCCCGTTCTCCAGCGCAGGAACCAGCCCCGTGCACTCCGTCGCGGATGCCACGTCCTCCGTCTGCCGGATCAGGGCCTCCTTCGCCTCGCCTTCTCCCATGGCGATCACCTCCCGGCGATCAGCCTTCCCGGGCGCGGCGAAGGTTATGCGATTTCCGGAAAAAGTCGCAAAACAGCAATATTATTTTAACCCAATCCGCCCTCTTCGTCAACCGCAAATTGCATCCCGCCACGGCGCGCCATTTTGTATATTAACGATGATTTCATCAAACTGAGCATTGACATTTCACAGAAAAGGATGTATCATAATATTCGTTAAGCACCTTTAGCTCAGTTGGTAGAGCACCTGACTCTTAATCAGGGTGTCCGGGGTTCGAGCCCCTGAAGGTGTACCAGAATGGACGGTCCGAACGGGCCGTCTCTTTTGCTGTTCAATGGTGCCAGTACCTCGCCACGTCGCCCGAGATCGGTAATACCACAAGGGTCCGCCGCCAGCTGCAGCCGGTCACTTCGCCGTCCGACAAAATGTCGCAGCAATCATAGGTCTGGCGAAAGGAATCATCGCCGCGGTCCGGCAGGTATTTGGAGTATCTGCCGGGCTTCTCTCTTCGTCGCATCCCAATTACCCCCATCAAAAAACCGCCCGGTAGGCGGGTTATTCATGTTCTTCCTGTCCCCACAAAGGTTCATGGGTTCCAGCAAGCAAAAGATGATAATTCCGACCAAGATAATCAAGTTCAGCATCATACTCATCGGGAGTCATGCCATCGCGCCAAAATGGCGCCTCTTTGAGAGAAGGGCTGGCTCAATCACTATCGTTGTCTCGTTTCAAATTCAATTATGCATCCTCCTTCCGCATAGTCCCTTAGCAGGCACACCACAATGACAAGCTCACATTTATATGTCCTCTGTGCTTGGGCTATTTGACTATCTTTCAGCTGCTTTTGCAATACCCTTAGATCGTCTTTATATCCCTAACCCCGCCACATACGTCCTCCGGAAGTCCGGCCCCAGCCCGGTCCGGTCGCTCAGCTGCTCATAGGCCTGCACCATGGCGTTGATGCTGCCTGGCACTCCCGCCGCAGGGTCTCGTCCCCCGCCGCGGCTGCCAGCGTCGCGGTGTCTTTCTTCTCCCGGATCGCTGTCTCCATCCGCCGCATGACCTGGCTCCACTCGTAGCGGGTCATCGTCCGCCCGTCGATCTCCACACCGTCGGCACGATTCTCGCACAGAATGCATCTTCACGCATTTTCTATTTGGCGATTTCCGGATTCTATGCTATAATGAGTGAAAGATGATTCTCGGCACAGGAAAGCCGTTCATCGGAACAAGGAGGCGGTACCATGCACTGCGTAAAAAAGATCACTTCGGACATGTACTGGGTCGGCGGCAGCGACCGGAGGCTGGCGCTGTTTGAAAACGTCTACCCCATCCCCCGCGGCATTTCCTATAACGCCTATCTCGTGCTGGACGAGCAGACGGTGCTGTTCGATACCGTGGACAAGGCCGTCAGCGAAGTCTTCTTTGAAAACCTCGCGCACCTGCTGGGCGGGCGGAAGCTGGACTACCTGGTGATCAACCACATGGAGCCCGACCACGCCGCCACGCTGGCGGAGCTGGTGCTGCGCTATCCCGAGGTGAAGATCGTCACCTCGGCCAAGGCGCTGCAGATGATCAAAAACTACTTCACCTTCGACGTGGACGGCCGCGTGTGCACCGTCAAGGAGTCAGATACGCTCACGACCGGCAGGCACACCTTCGCCTTCGTCATGGCGCCCATGGTGCACTGGCCGGAGGTCATGGTCTCCTACGACACCGTCGACAAGGTCCTCTACTCCGCGGACGCCTTCGGCACCTTCGGCGCGCTGGACGGCAACATCTTCGCGGACGAGGTGAACTTCCAGGCGGACTATCTCGCCGAGGCCCGACGCTATTACGCGAACATCGTGGGCAAGTACGGCACCCAGGTGCAGTCACTGCTGAAGAAAGCCGCCGCCCTCGACATCCAGATGCTCTGCCCGCTGCACGGCCCCGTGTGGCGCAAGGACGTCGCATGGTTCGTCGAAAAGTACCAGATGTGGTCCACGTATACGCCTGAGGAGAACGGCGTGATGATCGCCTACGCCTCCGTGTACGGCCACACCGAGAACCTGGCAAACATCATTGCCGGCAAGCTGGCGGATGCGGGCGTGCGCGGCGTGAAGATGTACGACGTCTCCGTGACCCATCCTTCCTACATCGTCTCCGAGGCCTTCCGCGTCAGCCACATCGTGTTCGCCTCACCACCTACAATGCGGGCATCTTCGTAAACATGGAGAACGCGCTGCACGACATCGTCG
>JAFWBZ010000388.1 GCA_017537105.1 Clostridia bacterium
CCCACTGCGATACATTCTGGAAGGCATAGTGCCCCACGCTCTCCAGCGTGCTCGGCAGGCTCACACTCGTGATCTTCGAACAACCATAGAACGCATAATTCCCGACGTGCGTGATCCCCTCGCCCAGTATCACCGTCTGCAGGTGCGCATGGCTCTGGTAGGTCACGCCATTTATATATCCGCTGCCGTAGTTCTCACTTGTCATGTCGTACATCTTGCCCGTCGTGCCCGCCGTCAGATGCAGCGTCTCCACGCTCGTCGTCTTCGTGGTGCCGCCGACATAGAAGGCGCCATACAAATTCAGCATCTCCACCGGGATCGTCAGCGACTTCAGCCCGGGACAGTTGGCAAAGCTCGCGTTCCCCACAATCTTCGCTGTATCCGGGACCACCAGCGTCTCGATTCCAGCACAGCCGTTGAATGCATTCTCGCCGATGAACTCCAGTCCATCGGAGAAGGTCACGGCGCCGGTGATTCCGCTGCAGTTGTAGAAAGCGCTCGACCCGACGTATTGCAGCGCATTGGAGAATTCGAGTTTTCCAGTGATGCCGCTGCACCCGGAAAACGCGCTCGACCCGATGTACCGCAGCGAATTGGGAAATGCGATCTCTCCAGTGGCGCCGCTGCACCCGGAAAACGCGCTGTCGCCGATATAGCGCAATTCCTCGGGAATCGGAATGCCCCGCAGCGATGTACAGCCACTGAACGCCCGCGCACCGATGGACGTGCAATCGCCCAGCACGCACTCGCCCGGGACAACCTTAATGTCCGTGCCCGACCAGCTGTCGCAGCCGGCATACTTCGAATTGATCCAGAAGAGATAGGTGTGCGGTTCGTGGCCATCATATATGGCGTCTTGGAGCTTAAACGACGAATCGCAAAACAGGCTGACAAGACCCCAGCCACCCTCAAAAGTACTGATCGATTCATCGATCATTTCCTGCAGCAAATATACGGACAGGTTGATCTGAGACATAGTGGGATTTGTGGTTATTGCATTCAGGGTCTTGACGATTTCGACCGCAGCCCGGTGTTCCTCGAAAATCTCCTCCTCTGTTTTGTCTCCGGGATCTGCCAGCGCATCCTGGAGCGCCTGGATTAACTCTATCTGTTCCTCCCATTCCTGTCGTCTGTTCTCGAGCCTTTGTGCAAAGTCTGCCAACTTGCCTATAGTCGTCTGCTTTCCGATGAATTTGACGATATCTATACCGTGGCGTGTGACCATGTAATGCAGGAATTCATCCCATGTCGTATAGTCTTTACCACCGAATACATAATAGGATAGAAGATCGAGCGCCCAGTGCTTTTCTTCATAGCTCGATTCTTCAGGAATTATCGATTTGATGAGGTTATTATAATTGGTTTCGCTTGCCTGACCCAGATACGCATCTCCCCACTTGTTCGTGAACAGGCGGTTGAAGTTTTCCAAACCCGTCAGGTTCTGGTCAAAGGTGCGGCCATAGCGGCTGAAATTCCAGCCGGCCGTGACCCCGGTTTCCAGGGGCAGCAAGGGAATCAGATCCCCGGCGTTGTTGAAATTCCTGATGTTTGAATAGTTTGAGACCACGTTCGCGTGGCCCACCGACGGGCAGGCAAAGGTATAGCAGAACAGGTGGCTCTGCGAGACATACGTCTGGTTGTCCGTCATCCACCCGGCCAACAGGTTCGCCACCGCCGCGCCGCGGCTGTGGCCTGTGAACAGCACAACGCGCGTGCTGTCCTCCGCAACATGTTGGTCAAAGCAGTCAGTGATGTCTTCCCATGCTCTGCTGGCCGCCTTGTAAAAGCCCTCGTGATAGCCGTTGTTTTCGCTCGTGTTGCCGAGGTTGAAGTCGGAAAACCATTCCAGGTTTGCGCTGGTGCCCTTGACCGGAATGATATAGAACGTGTAATCCCCGTAATCCTTGCGCCAGATGGAGTACGCGACATAGTCATTGTCATAGAGGGTCATACCGCCATCGTTGGGTTTTTTTGTGACCCGACTGTAGGAGGCGTCGTAGCTGGTCTGGTCAACCGCGTAGCCCAGTTTCTCGAGATCCTTGATCCCATCCTTTCTGTACGCGGCCTCCGCCAGCGCCACCGAGATCTTCGCAAGATCCGAGGAAAACTCCCGCGCGTCGCCCAGCAACATTTCATCACTGTACAGAAACTTGTTGCCGCCGACAGAGTATTCCTGGCAGGTTGGCTCGACTTCCCCGCTCGCCGCGGCGCGCAGCGTGACCAAAGAGGCCGCGCCCTCCCCGTCTTCGCCGCCCAGCACGACGTCCGGGGCCTCGCCGGGAATCTCGTCAATCAACTCCGCCGCAGCTGTTTCCCCCGTGGAGATGGTTTCTGCCCCGACGGAGAACTCCTCCGCAGCCGCGAAGGCGCTCAGGACGATCGAGACGATCATCAGCGCTGTCAGCACGATCCAAAGACGCTTCATGTGGATTCCTCCCGATGGTTCTTAGTAATGTGCCATTAACAGTATAATATCATAGGTTACTTGCGCAATGCAACAAAAATCGAACGAAACCCAGCTTCTTTCCTCCGTCGGCGGCGCGACTTTTCCATTGCCCCGGGCGCGGGAAATGTGCTATACTGTTCAGGGAAACATCTGGAGGTCGATGACATGGAGATGCAGCGCCTTTGTACGGGCATGATGGAGCGCTATGAGATCGAAAACCGCCGTCCGTCGGCGGTCAACGCCGTGCAGTTCGGCATGGGCGAAGCCCTGCTCGCCACGGTGGACCGGCGGATCGACGACTACAACGCCAAATCCGATGCGGGCAACCGCATCGGCATCGCCTGCGTGCAGGCCGGCGAGACGGGCCACGCCCAGCGCCTCGCGGCGCAGGACGGCATGTACACGCTGCTCGTGCGCGGCTACGCGGACGAGGAGGCCGTAACCCGCGAGCAGGTGGTGCAGTGCATCCTGCAGGCCGTGGACCCGGAGGCCGAGCCGGACGCCCTGGGTACGCTGGCCGCCG
>JAFWBZ010000389.1 GCA_017537105.1 Clostridia bacterium
GGGCCGGAGCAGCAGCTTGCCGCTGCGGTAGTAGCGAATCGTGGCCATGACCGTGCCGAAGGTGGACGAGCATTTATTGTTGCCGGAGGCGAAGTTGTAGTCCAGCCCCGCCAGGGTGTAGGCCGGCAGCGAGATCAGCCCGCCGCCGCCCGCGATGGCGTCCACCACCGCGGCCAGGAAGACCATCGGAAGCACAATCGCGTACATGCGCGGCGTCAGCTGCAAGGCACATCACTCCCCCATTCCCTGCCATTATAGCAGAAGCGGGGCCGCTTTTCATAGCGAAATCGACACAATTCACGAAAGCGCGTGCCTTTTGTCCAAGAATTGACGCAAATTGTCAGCCGCCCGCAGGCCGCCCCGGCTTGCAACGGAGGCGGGATGCGGCTATAATAGAATAGGTTGAGTGTCTTTATCGTTCATCACCGGAGGGATCGCGTCCATGAGCAAGAACCTGTACGAGCTGATCGCCCTCGGCGCCCGCTATCTGTTCGCGGCGCTGATGGTGCTGATCGTGGCGCGGGCGTGACGGATCACCATCGTGGACAGCCGGCGGGCCAAGACGCTCCGGCGGCTCTCCCCCGAAACCGGCATCATCGGAGAAATGGTCGTCATGGACGGCGACGAGAAGGCCCGGCGCGGCATGCGCTATCCCGTCATCCGCGAGGGCATGATCGGCAGCTCCCGCCGCGCGGACATCCGCATCCGCCACAGCTCCGTGCGCCGGCGGCACGCCTGGTTCCAGTTCACCGCCGAGGGCCTTTGCCTCCGCGCCCACGCCGGCGCGCCGATGCGCATCGCAAGGCGGAAGGCCGCCCCGGAGCTGGTGCTGTCGGACGGGGACGTGTTCGACATCGGGCGGGTGCGGCTGATGCTGGTGCTGTCCGTCCAGGCGGAGGAGGCCCGGGAGGACGCGCCGCGGCGCATGGCCCGTTCCGGGGAGGACGGGGATGCGCTGTTCGATCCGGACGGCGGAGCCGATGGGCGGCGCCCCGATCCGGGACAGCTGTTCCGGGAGCACCCGCTGCTGACCCACGTGCGGGAGGACGGCCCGGAGGACGAGTGGGATGACGCGGAGGACGCGTGGGACGATCCGGACGGCGAAGCGGAGGACCCGGACGACCTGTTCATGGAGGATTGACCGCCGCGCGCGGCAAAGGAGTACGAGATGGCGAGAATCCAGACGGACCGGATGCGGCGGGCGCTGATGCGCTCGAACACGCGGCTGCTGCTGTCGGCGGTCATGCTGTTCCAGGCGCTGACGATGGTGCTGGTCGCCTTCCAGTCGGAGGCGGTCAACGTGCAGGCGCTCATCCTGGCCGCGGCGCTGCCTGTGGCGACGGCGCTGATCACGGTGATCATGGGCCGGCTCTGGCCGGTGGACCGCGCGATACTGATCCTGGTGCTGTTTTTGTGCAGCGTGGGCATCATCACGCTTTCGGACATCGCCCGGGCGGACGTCACGCCCCGCACCCAGGCGATCTACTCGCTGGCGGGGGTCTTCGCGATGTTCGTCGGCGCCGCGTTCGTCCGGCGCTGGACGCAGTGGAAGAAGTACACGCCGATGCTGATGGGGCTGTGTATCGCCGCCCTGCTGAGCCCCTACCTGCCCGTGGTGGGCATCGCCAAAAACGGCGCCCGCAACTGGGTGGGCTTCCGCACGCTCTCGGTGCAGCCCAGCGAATTCATGAAGCCGGTGATGATCCTCTGCCTGGCGGGCGGCTTCGCCAACCGGCCGAGGTTCGTCAAGTGCATCCCCACCATCGCCTTCGCGGCGGCGTGCTGCGGCATACTGCTGCTGCAGCGCGATCTGGGCGCGGTGCTGCTGTACTTTCTGACCACGGTGTTCATGTACTACGCGGCCACCTCCAACGCCTTCATCACGCTGAGCGGCCTGGGCATGGGCGCGGCGGCGGCGGTGGGGGCCTACCACGTGATCCCGCTGGTCAAGACCCGCGTGGAGCTGTGGCAAAACCCGTGGACCGACCCCACCGGAAAGGGGCTGCAGCTGGTGCAGGCGCTGATCGCCATCGGCTCCGGCGGGCTGTTCGGCATGGGGCTGGGGCTGGGGCGCCCGAGGAGCATTCCCCTCTACTACTCCGACTTCATCTTCGCCGCCATCGCCGAGGAGTTCGGGCTGATCTTCGCCATCGGGCTGATGGCCGTCTACGTGCTGATCATCATGCGCGGGCTGATCGTGGCCTTCAACGCCCGCACGAGCTTCCACTCGCTGTCCTCCTTCGGGCTGGTGATCATCCTCGGCCTGCAGACGATGCTGATCGTGGGCGGCAACACCAAGCTGCTGCCGCTGACCGGCGTCACGCTGCCGCTGGTGTGCTACGGCGGCTCGTCGCTGGTGAGCACGTTCTTCTCGATGGGCGTGCTGCTGGGCATCTCGTCGATGAACGCCGAGGACGAGGCCCGGGACATCGAACAGCTGGAGATCCGGGAGGCGCTCTGACGCGCCCCCGCACCCAACGACCAATGAGGTTTGAAACATGAAAGAGCTTCGCCGCAACATGCGGCTCGTGGGCATGCTGGTGGTGGTGATGTTCCTGGGGCTGGGCGCCTGGTTCGCCATGACGGCCTACACCCAGGGCTCCATCTGGGCCTCCGACGTGCACAACACCCGCCTGGCGGCGTCGAACACGCTGCGCGACGACATCACCGACCGCGACGGCAACCTGCTGGCCACCACCGCCTCGGACGGCTCGCGCCAGTACACCCAGAACGAGCAGGCCCGCCGGGCCCTCTCCCAGACCGTCGGGGACATCGCGGGCATGTCCGGCGTGGGCGTGGAGACCTTTTTCTCCTCGCAGCTCATGGACATCTCCACCTCGCTGCTGGACCGGCTGAGCGAGCTGTTCAGCGGCGCGGAGCACATCGGCTCCAGCATCCAGCTGACCATCGACGGGCGGCTGCAGGCCTACGTCTCCTCCCAGTTTCCCAGGGGCTACAGCGGCGCGGTCTGCGTGATCAACTACCGCACCGGCGAGATCCTGGCGATGGTCTCGAAGCCCGACTACGACCCCTACGACATCCTGTCCCGGTCCGACGCCCAGGTGGAGGACACCGCCTTTTTGAACCGCTGTCTCCAGGGCCGCTACACGCCGGGCTCCGTGTTCAAGATTGTCACGCTGGCCTCGGCCATCATGAACGATCCCAACGTCATCGCCCAGCCCTTCAGCTGCGCGGGCACCTGGGAATACCAGGGCGGCCGCATCGTGTGCGCGGGCGGCAGCGCCCACGGCACTGTGGATTTGAAGACCGCCTTCAAGCGCAGCTGCAACGTCACCTTCGGCAAGCTGGCCTACCAGCTGGGGCAGGAGCGCCTGCGCGCCACCGCCGAGCAGTTCGGCTTCAACGAGAACTTCAAGTTCGGCGACTTCGTGGTCTACAACTCCTCCTTCCCCCGCTCCATCAGCGGCATGTCCGGCCTGGTGTGGGCGGGCATCGGCCAGGGCGAGGTGCTGGTGACGCCGCTGCACATGGCGATGATCGCGGGCACCGTGGCCAACCGCGGCATGATGATGAAGCCCATGCTGATCGAAAAGATCACCAATTCTCTGGGCGTCAACACCGCCGCCGGCCAGCCGGTGGCCTACCGGCAGATCCTGTCGGAGTCCGCCGCGTCGAAGATCGCCGAGTACATGTACGAGGCCGTGCAGTCCGGCACCGCCACCCGCGCAAAGATCAAGAACTACACCGTCTGCGGCAAGACGGGCTCCGCCGAGGTCTCCGACGACAAGTCCGTCGAGACCAACGCCTGGTTCACCGGCTTCGTCTACGATTCCGCGCATCCCTACGCCATCTCCGTGGTCATCGAGGGCGGCGGCGCCGGCGCGCGGATGCCCAGCGAGCTGGCCGCAAAGGCGCTGAAGGCCGCCATCGAGATGGTGGGATAGTTCCGCGCCAAGCGCGGGGCAGGGAGGTTCGCCATGCCTGAGGTCATCCAGGGGGACGCGCTGTTCTTCTTCGACGGAAAGCCCTTCGAGCTTTCGCTGTACGAGCGCTTCGCGGAGGCGGTGCTGGCCGCGTGGCCCGGAGCCTCGATCCGGGTCCAGAAGACCCAGATCGGCTTTTCCGACCCGCGCCTGTTCGCCTGCGTCTCCCTCGCGCCGGTCCGGAAAAGGGCGGAGCGGCCGGAGCGCTTCATCACGGTCACCTTCGGGCTGGACCACCCGCTGGACAACCCCCGGGCCCTGGCGGTGCGGGTCCGGGAGAACCGCTGGACCCATCACGTCGTCGTGGGCCATGCGGGGGAGATCGACGGCGAGCTGATGGAATGGATCGCACAGTCACACGCGCTTGCGGCGCGCAAAGAAAAAGGATAAAGAAGGTCGTTTGCATGCTCGAATTCCAATCGGTCACCAAAGTCTATCGCAGCAAGGCCGCGCTGTCCAGCGTGGACCTGACCCTGCAGGCGGGACAGACCTGCCTGCTGCTGGGGCCCAACGGCTCCGGCAAGACCACGCTGATGAAGCTGGCGGCGGGGCTGGCCCGGCAGACCTCCGGCGAGGTGCTGTTTGAGGGGCGGCCCATCGGCGCCGGTTCCAAGGCGCGGACGGCCTACATGCCCACCGAAAACTACTTCTACAATTACATGACGGTGCGGGACGCGGGGCGCTACTATGCCGACTTCTTTTCGGACTTCCGCCCGGATCGCTTCCGCGAGCTGCTGTCGGGCCTGGAGCTGGACGACGCCGCGCGCATCCGCCAGCTGTCCAGCGGCATGGCTGCGAAGCTGCGCCTCGCGCTGATCCTCGCCCGGGACGCGAAGCTCATGATGTTCGACGAGCCGCTGAACGGCGTGGACATCCTGACCCGCCAGCAGGTCGTCGAGGCCATACTGGCCGCCCGGTCCCCGGAGCGGGCGCTGCTGATCTCCACCCACCTGGTGGACGAGCTGGAGGACGTGGTGGACACCTGCGTGTTCCTGCGGGACGGCGCGGTGGCGCTGGCCGGGCCGAAGGGCGAGGTCTGCGGAGACCGGACGCTGAAGGAGCGCTACATCGAGATCTACGGCCACGCCGGCAACGCGGAGGGAGGCGAAGACCATGCTTAAGCTGATGAAGTACGAGTTCCGCAAGACCCGCACCGTGCTGGTCGTGCTGCTGATCGCCTTTGCCGCCCTGCAGCTGGGCTTCGTGGCGGGCATCCGCGCGGACCGCCCCCGCCTGTACATCCCGGCCTCCATGCTGACGGCCTTCCTGGTCTACGGCGCCTACGTCTACATTCTCCTCTCCGGCATCGTCAGCTATTCCCGGGAGCTGCGGGACCACACGGGCTACCTGGTGTTTCTGGTGCCGGTGCACCCCATCGGCGTCGTGCTCTCCAAGCTGCTGTTCACGCTGCTGGCGGCCGTGGCGGCCACCGCCGTCTTCGGCGCGGGGGCGTACCTGGATTACGTCGGGCTGTTCCGGCGGCTGTCCATCGATCCGGCGCTGCTGCAGAAGATCGACCTCTCCATGTTCCTGCCCATGGTGGGCGAAAGCCTGCCGCTGGGCCAGATCGCCATGATGGCGCTCACGGTGCTGGCGACCCTGCTGATCCGGTTGATGACCACGGCCTGCACCGCCTTCCTGGCCATCACCCTCAGCGCCACGCTCATGCAGAACCGCAAGGGCTTCCTGCGCGGGCTGCTGAGCTTCCTGTTCTTCTTCCTGCTGGTGTGGGGCGCGCAGGCGCTGGAGGATGCGCTGCTGGGACCCCTGACCCGCGCCGCGTCGATGTCCGCGATGCTGCGCCGCCTGGGCGCGTCCCTCGCGGTCAACCTGGCCTTCTGCGGGCTGTTCGCGTGGCTTTCCGCATGGCTGCTCGACAGGAGGGTGAACCTGTGAGCGGGGCGCAGCGCGAGCCCGGCAATCCGCTTCCGCCGGACTGGGGCGATTTCAACGCGACGGTGGACCGGGAGCTCATGCAGAACGAGCAGTTTCCCTACGTGCCGGACGACATGAACTACGTCCATCTGAATCCCAACCTGGAGTGGAAGATCGCCAACCTGCCGGACTCCCCCGGCTGCTACCTGATGAAGCACCAGGGCGAGATCATCTACGTGGGCAAGGCGAAGAACCTGAAGAACCGGGTCAGCCAGTACTTCCGGCCCAGCCGCAGCCACACCCCCAAGGTGCGGGCCATGGTTTCGAAGATCGACGATTTCGACATCATGCTGGTGGACGGCGAGCTGGAGGCCTTCACGCTGGAGTGCAACCTCATCAAGCTGCACATGCCCCACTACAACATCCTGCTGAAGGACGACAAGCACTACCCCTTCCTCCGCGTCGATCTCCGGGAGCGCTATCCCCGGGTGACGCTGGTGCGGCGGCAGGAGAAGGACGGCGCGAAGTACTTCGGCCCCTTCCAGGGGGCCACGGTGGTCCGCGAGGTGCTGGACGTGGTGCGCATGGTGTTTCCCATCCGCACCTGCAACTGGACGATCCGCCCGGATAAGCCCCGCCGCCCCTGCGTGCACCACCAGATCGGGCAGTGTCCCGCGCCCTGCGCCGGACTGATCCCCGAGGAGGAATACCGCGAAACCATCCACCGCGTGATGGACTTTTTGAACGGCAAATACGCCCCGGTGCTGGACGAGCTCCGGCGCCGGATGGCGGAGGCCGCCGCCGAGATGAATTACGAGCGCGCCGCCGTGTACCGCGACCGCATCCGGGCCGTGGAGGCCGTGATGCAGAAGCAGAAGGCCATCTCCACCGCCCAGGGAGACCAGGACATCATCGCCGCCATGCCCCACGACGCCGACGCCATGGTGCAGCTGATGTTCGTGCGCTCGGGCCGGCTGATCGGCTCGGAGCGCTTCACGCTGGAGGGCGCGGGCGACGAGGCCATGGGCGACGTGCTGACCCAGTTCATCCTGCAATACTACGACCTGGAGACCATGCCGCCCCAGGATCTGCTGCTGTCGGTGATGCCGGCGGAGAAGGAGGTCATCGAGCAGCTGCTGACCGAGCTGCACCGGCGCCGGGTCTACCTGTCCGTGCCGGTGCGCGGCGAGAAGCGCAAGCTGGTGAACATGGCGCTCAAAAACCTGAAGGACGACATGCACAAGCTGGACCGGCGAAACGCCAGCAGCTACGCCCGCACCACCGGTGCGCTGGAGGAGCTGCAATACGTGCTGAACCTGGAAAAGCTGCCCCGGCGCATCGAGGGCTACGACATCTCCAATACCCAGGGCGCGCTCTCCGTAGCCAGCGAGGTGGTGATGGTGGACGGCCTGGCGGCGAACCGGGAATATCGCCGGTACCGGATCAAGACCGTGGAGGGCGCCAATGACTTCGCCTCCATCGCCGAGGTCATCCACCGGCGGCTGTCCCACGGCCTGCGGGAGCTCGAGGAGCGGCAGGCGCAGGGACTCGACCCCGAGGGCGGCAAGTTCTCCTGGCTGCCGGACCTGATCCTGATCGACGGCGGCCGGGGCCAGGTCGCCGCGGCCCAGGAGGCCATGCGCGCGCTGGGGCTGGACATCCCCATGTTCGGCCTGGCCAAGCGCATCGAGGAGATCGTGCTGCCCGACGAGGAGGAGAGCCTGCTGCTGGACCGCCACAGCAACGCGCTGCACCTGATCCAGCGCGTGCGCGACGAGGCCCACCGCTTTGCCATCATCCACCACCGCACCCTGCGGGGGCACGCCTCCATCGCCTCCCAGCTGGACGGTGTGCCCGGCGTGGGCGAAAAGCGCCGCCGGGCCATCCTGCGGCACTTCAAGACCGTGGAAGCCCTGCGGGCCGCCTCGCCCGAGGAGATCGCCCAGGCACCCGGCGTGCCGAAGAAGGTGGCGGAGGCCGTGTTCCGGTTCCTGCACGAGGCGGAGGCGCCGGAGGAGACCCGGGATTCCTGAATCCACAAGCAGAGGAGGTTCCCCTCATGGGAAAGTCGTTCTATCGCCTGGCCTGCAACGTCATGCGGCCCATCTACAGCCTGTTTCTGCCGGTGAAGGTGGAGGGGCTGGAGAACATCCCCGCCGAGGGCGGGTGCATCGTCTGCGCCAACCACATCTCCGCCCGCGACCCCTTCTACCTGGCCGTGCGCGTGCGCAACCGCATGCTGCACTTCATGGCCAAGGCAGAGCTGTTCAAGTGGAAGCCCCTGGCGGCGTTCATGCGCGGCCTGGAGGCCTTTCCCGTGGACCGCGGACACAGCGACCTGAACGCGGTGCGCACCGCCCTGAAGCTGCTCGCCGACGGGCACGTGCTGGGCGTGTTCCCCCAGGGCACCCGCAGCCGGGACAATGCCCGCACGCCCATGCTCTCCGGCATCTCGCTGATCGCCCTGCGCTCCGGCAAGCCGGTCATTCCCGTGTACATCGGCGGCCCCTACCGCCTCTTCCGGCGCACGCCCCTGCGCATCGGGAAACCCGTGGACCTGTCAGGCTTCGGCCGCAAGGTGGACGGCGAGACGCTCAACGCCGCCACGCGGTGCATCGAGGAGGCCGTATGGTCCATGAAGGATGCCTGATTTCCCGCTTTCCCGGGCATGAATCATACATTTTGGTCTTTTTACGGTAAATTGTATGTTAATTCCAGAAAAGGTGCAGGAATTGCATCCGGGAGAATCGAAATAATACGGATAGCGTAATAGCGCGATTTTATGCGGTAAACTGCTAACAGCTTTGCCGCCGCGGGAACGCTCCGCAGGGAGGTCGTTTTCCATCACACGCATTGTGCTCGCGCGGCACGCCGGGTTCTGCTTCGGAGTCCGCCGCGCCGTGGAAACCGCGCAGGAGAGCGCTCCGGCCGTCACGCTGGGGCCGATCATCCACAATCCTCAGGTCGTTTCCGCGCTGGAGCGCAGGGGCGTCGTCAGCGTCGAGCGCCCGGAGGACGCCCGAGAGGGCGAGCGGGTGGTCATTCGCTCCCACGGCGTCGGGCGCGCGGATTGTGAAGCGCTGCGGGCGCGGGGCTGCGAGGTCATCGACGCCACCTGTCCCTTCGTGAAGCGCATTCACGACATGGTGCGGGACGCCTCGGACCGCGATCTTCCGCTGATCGTGATCGGCGAGGCGCGGCACCCGGAGGTCTCGGGCATACTGGGCTGGACGGACGCTCCCGCATACGCGGTCCTGAACCCGGAGGACGTGGAGGCGCTACCCCCGATGGACGCTGCCCGCGTGGTCAGCCAGACCACGATGGTCGAGGCCCGGTTCGAGGCGCTGTGCGATCTGCTGCGGGCGCGCATTCCCGCGCTGGACGTCCACGCCACCATCTGTCCCGCCACCCGGGACCGGCAGCGCGAGGCCGCCGAGATCGCGGCGCAATCCGACGTGATGCTGGTCATCGGCGGCAGGGAGAGCTCCAACAGCCGCAAGCTCTACCGGCTTGCCGCGGATCTCTGCCGCAGGACGTACTTCATCGAGACCGCGGCGGAGCTGGGCGGGATCGAAATTCACCCGTCCGATACCATTGGGATTACAGCCGGTGCTTCCACGCCGGATTGTATAATTAAGGAGGTTGTTGCAAGAATGAACGACA
>JAFWBZ010000390.1 GCA_017537105.1 Clostridia bacterium
CCACGATGCGGGTGCCCATCGTCATGGCCTCGGTCTGGTCGTGCGTAACATAGATGAAGGTGGTCTGCAGCTTCTGGTGGAGCTTGGTGATCTCGGAACGCATCTGCACGCGCAGCTTGGCGTCGAGGTTGGAAAGAGGCTCGTCCATCAGGAAGACCTTGGGCTCGCGGACGATGGCGCGGCCCAGCGCGACGCGCTGGCGCTGACCGCCGGACAGCGCGGCGGGCTTGCGGTTCAGGTAGGCCTCGATGCTCAGGATGGCGGCGGCCTCCTTGACGCGGCGGTCGATCTCCGCCTTGGGCATCTTGCGCAGCTTCAGGCCGAAGGCCATGTTGTCATACACGGTCATGTGGGGATACAGCGCATAGCTCTGGAACACCATCGCGATGTCGCGATCCTTCGGCGGCACGTGGTTGACCAGGCGGCCGTCGATGTAGAGCTCGCCCTTGGAGATATCCTCGAGGCCGGCGACCATGCGCAGGGTGGTGGATTTGCCGCAGCCGGAGGGACCGACCAGGACGATAAACTCCTTGTCCTCGATTTCAAGGTTGAAATCGGTGACGGCGGTCACATCGCCGGGGTAGATCTTGTAGATATGCTGAAGAGACAGGCTTGCCATTGAAATACCTCCCCTAAAAGTTTTCTATGATGGTATTATAGCAAATAATCGCAAAAAAGGGAATTGATCGATTTCACAAAAAGCTCAGGGGTGTTTTCTACGGGCTGACGACGGCGTCAAAAACCGAACGTTCGGTTATTGCAAAATGACAATACGCACGTCTGAAGCTGCGGGAAGGGGAGGGGAAAGCGGCTTCCACACCGGCGCCGCATTTTTTTAAAGGAAATGCGCGCAAAAAGAATTTGCTTTTGAGGCGTTTTGTATTATAATAGAAACAGGCGGGGCCGATGGTCCCGGTGTGCTGCGGACGGACGGCGCGCAGATTTCGAGGCGGAGGTGGCGGACTTGGTACAGCTGAGGAATTTCTTCTATTCAATCGGCTCATTGTTTACCAACCTCTTTCAGCATCCGGACTGGCACAACGTGGTGGACGTGCTGCTGCTGGCGGTGATCATCTATCAGATCATCAAGCTCGTGATGCACACGCGCTCCAATTCCCTGTTCAAGGGCATTGCGGCGATCCTCGTGATGGCGTGGCTGTCCGGCGTACTGCGCCTGAGCGCAATCAACTGGCTGCTGACGCAGATCATCAGCATGGGAATCCTGTTCATCGTGATCCTGTTTCAACCGGAATTCCGGCGCGGCCTGGAGCAGATCGGCCGCTCCAAGCTGATGCGCAGGATGATCGGCCTCCCGGGCCGGCAGAACGGCGAGCGCGTGGAGGATGACGTTTCGGAGATCGTCCGCGCGATGAGCAGCATGGCGCGCAAGAAGATCGGCGCGCTGATCATCGTCGAGCGCCACACCGGCCTCGGCGACGTGATCGAGTCCGGCACGCGCGTGGACGCGCAGATTTCCGCGCCGCTGATCGAAAACATCTTCGAACCGAACACGCCGCTGCACGACGGCGCCATGGTCATCCGGAACCGCCGCATCGAGGCGGCAGCGTGCATCCTGCCGCTCTCCCAGGATCCAACCATCAGCCGGGATCTGGGCACGCGGCATCGCGCGGCCATCGGCATCACGGAGACCACGGACGCCGTGGCCCTGATCGTATCGGAGGAGACGGGCATCATCTCGATGGCAAGGGAGGGCAGGCTCACGCGACACCTGGACGGCCGGTCGCTGACGATCCTGCTGACCGAGCTGTTTACGCCGGACCAGAGCATGTACACCTGGCTGGGAACGCTGCGCAGGGAGGATCAGCCCGATGAACAATAAGCCGAATGAAAACGAGGCGCGGCCGCCGATGGATACCCTGCGGATGCGCCTGGCCAAAATCGGAAAGGCGACGTGGAAGCTGCTGTCCAAAAACTTTGGACTGAAGGTCCTGTCGCTGCTGCTGGCGATCCTGTTGTGGAACTACGTGATCTCCACGAACACCTCCATCACGCGCACCAAGACGCTCAACGGGCTCACCGGGTATGTCACCGGACAGTCCACGCTGAGCGCCAACGGACTCGCGCTGCTGCAGGATCCCACGGAGGAGCTGAGCAACATCAGCGTGACGGTGGATGCGCCCCAGGCCTACTATGCCCGCATTTCCAACGACAACGTCCAGGTCTCCCTGGATCTGTCCAGCGTGCGCACCGCGGGCAGCCAGGAGGTCTCGCTGCGCGCGACCTCCAGCTACGGACGGGTGACGGACATCAGCCCGGACTCCCTGACGCTGACCTTCGAGGCGCAGGACTCCCGATCGGTGCCGGTCAACGCCGCGCTCACCGGCGATGTGCAGGAGGACTACTGGTACAACATCAGCCGCATCAACCCCGCAAACCTGTCGGTCTCCGGCGCGGCGTCGGTGGTTCGCAGCATCGGCTCCGCCTCGGTGGCGGTGGACGTGACCGGGCGGGACGCGCCGTTTACGCAGGCGCAGCCCTATTCTCTGATCGAAACAGGCACCGGCGAGATCATCTCTCCGGAGATGCTGAACCGATCCTCTTCGTCGGTCTCCGTCAGCGTGGACGTCTATCCGACCAAGGAGCTGCCGGTATCCACCGACCTGGCCAACGTCATCACGGGCCAGCCGGCGGAGGGCTTCGTCGTGCAGTCCGTGTCCATGCAGCCGGAGACGGTCACCGTCGCGGCGGACGACGAGCTGCTGGAGGGTCTGACGGAGCTGATGATCGAGCCCGTGAACGTGGACGGCATGTCCCAGAGCTTCATGGCGCGCGCGGAGATCTCCCAGCTCTCGGGACTCAGGAACCTCTCCAGCGAGCAGGTCTACGTCAACGTGGTGATCGGAGAGGCCAGCATCAGCAGCTGGATCGACGACGTGGGCGTGCAGGTGACGGGCAAGGGCGAGGGACTCAGCGTGGAGTACAGCAAGCTGCGGGTCTACGTCACCGGTCCCAGGAGCGAAGTCGAGAGAATGCAGGCAGAGGGCACGTTTGTGAGCCTCGACCTGTCCGGCCTCGGCGCGGGTGTGTATGAGCTCGAGCCGAAGTTTGACGTCGAACGCTATCCGGACATGACCTTCCAGCCGGAGCGGGAGACGATGACCGTGACCCTCGCAGACGTGGGCACGGACGATTGAATGCAGGGGCGGCGGACCCAAGCGGTCGCGGTTGCCCGGGAGGATAGAGTGACATGACGATCAGCGGATATTCCAGCGCCATCGTGGATACCATGCTCGGATGGCTGAAGGGCTTTGCCAACTGGGTGCTCAGGCTGTTCAACCTGGCGGGGAGCGTCAGCATCTCGCCGCTCGCCTGGCTGTCCCACAACTGGCTGAAGCTACTCATACTGTTCATGCTCATCGGCGTCGCCGCGGACATCCTTGTCTGGCTGGTCCGATGGCGGCCCCACTGGGTCTGGTTCCGCAAGGAGCGCGTGATCGTGGAGGACGACCGATTCTTCTCCGACGACGACATCATGAGCGAGAGCGAGTGGGAGGAGGACCTGGAGAAGAACTGGCACGAGCGCGATTACGTCGTGGCCAGCACCGTGGTCAAGCGCAGCGATACGGCTACAAAGCGCGGCAAAGGAAGGCAGTCGACGGTCGTTAAACGCCACGATGGCGGGGCCACGGAGGAACAGGAACAGGCCGGGGCCTCCTTCCGGCGCGGCGAGCGGCGGCACACCTATGGCAACGGCTACGTCCAGCGCGGCAACAGCGAGGCTGCGGAGAGGGCCCGCAGGCTGCTGGCGGAGCGGGAGAGCGACCTGTTCGGCATGGATGGCAGCCAGCCGGAGGTCACCGACTTCTATGAGGACGAGGTGTTCAACGTCTCAAACCTGCCCAGGACGGATGACTATCCCTTCGAGGAAGAAAAAGAATGATGGGGGATGGAGCATTGCAAAAGAGGATACTCTGCTTTGGCGATTCGAACACCTGGGGCTACATCCCCACCGGCGGGCGCTACGATGAACACACCCGCTGGCCGATGCGCATGGGCGAGCTGCTCGGCGACGGCTATGCGGTGGTGGAGGAGGGCTTCAACGGTCGAACCTGTGTCTATGACGACCCCGTGGAGGGCGGCTTCAAGAGCGGCGTGGATTACCTGCCGCCGTGCCTGATGAGCCACAACCCGCTGGATGTGGTGATCCTCATGCTGGGCTCCAACGATACCAAGCGGCGCTTTCACCTCACCCCGATGACCATTGGGCAGAGCATGATGCAGCTGGTGCGCGTGGTGAAGGCCTACGGCATGAACGCGGAGGGGGATCCTCCACACATCATCATCACCGCACCGCCGGTGATCCTGGACAACCTGATGGAGACGCGGCACGCGGAATGCTTCGGGGAACAGGCCATCGCGGTATCCCGGGGACTGTCCGCGGAGCTGCACAGGGTCTCCAAACTGCTGCGGTGCGATTTCTTCGATGCCGGTCCCTATGCGGAGGTTTCGAGGCTGGACGCCGTGCACATGACTGCAAAAGGACATCTTCGCTTGGCGGAGGCCATGGCGGACAAGATCCGCACAATCCTGTGATTCCGAAACGGAGGGAAGAACCATGAAGAACTTCACCCATTGCGTGCCGACCCAGTTTGCCTTTGGCCGCGGCGCGGAGAACGATACGGGCAAGCTCCTCAAGGCCCAGGGCGCCACGAAGGTGCTGATCCACTTTGGCGGCGGGTCCGCGGTGCGCTCCGGATTGATCGGCAGAATCGAGAGATCCCTCGAGGCGGAGGGCATCGCCTACGTGGAGCTCGGCGGCGCGCAGCCGAATCCCCGGGACACGCTGGTCTACAAGGGGATCGAGCTGGTGCGGCGGGAGAAGGTGGACTTCATACTGGCCGTCGGCGGCGGCTCCGCCATCGATTCCAGCAAGGCCATCGCCCACGGCAGCTGCTACGACGGGGATTTCTGGGATTTCTTCTGCGGCAAGGCCGTGCCCCAGAGGACCCTGCCCTTCGGTGCGGTGCTGACCATGTCCGCCGCAGGCAGTGAATCCTCCAACAGCTGCGTAATCACCCAGGAGGCCACCAAGACCAAGCGCGGGCTGAGCAGCGAGCTGAACCGCTGCCGCGTGGCCATCATGAACCCTGAGCTGCCCATGACGCTGCCGCCCTATCAGATCGCCTGCGGCGCCACGGACATCCTGGCGCACATCATGGAGCGCTACTTCACCACCGAGAAGGAAGTCGACCTGATCGACCGGATGGCCGAGGGCGCCATGACCGCAGTCATCCGCGCGGCACGGATTGCCGTGAAGGATCCGTACAACTACGATGCCCAGGCGCAGCTGATGTGGGCCAGCACCGTCGCCCACAACAACACCCTTGGCGTGGGCCGCGTGCAGGACTGGGGCAGCCACCAGATCGAGCACGAGCTCTCTGCGCTGTACGACGTGCCCCACGGCGCGGGGCTGGCCGTGGTGTTCCCGGCGTGGATGCGCTATCACATGCACAAGGACGTCATGCGGTTTGCGCAGTTTGCCGTACGCGTGTACGGCTGCGAGATGGATTTTGAAAATCCCGAAGCCACGGCACTGCGCGGCATCGAGTGCCACGAACAGTTCCTGCGGGAGATCGGCATGCCCATCACGCTGAAGGAGCTGGGCGCGCGCGCCGAGGATATCCCGGCCATGGCCGCCAAGACGCGGAAGAACAATCCGGACGGCACCACCGGCGGCACCTTCCCGATGACCGCACAGGACATCGAGGCAGTGCTGCGGATTGCGGATCGGTAAACGAAAGCGAGGCAACACGGGCCCTGCGGCATTGCAGCAGGGCCCAGTCCATGCAGGGCAGATGTATGAAACAAAAAAAGAAGCCGCTTTCGCGACTTCTTGTGGTACCTCCATGGGGACTCGAATTCTCGCCAGCGGGCTCGGTCAGAGCGGGCTCTGACAGTCCGCAGGACTGTCATTCACTTCCCGCCCGTTCGAGTCCCATAATAAGAAAGAAGCCACTTGCGCGACTTCTTGTGGCACCTCCATGGGGACTCGAACCCCAGTTTTCGCCGTGAGAGGGCGACGTCTTAACCGCTTGACCATGGAGGCATGTCTGGCTGCCGAACTAGGATTCGAACCTAGACTAAATGAGTCAGAGTCATTCGTGCTACCTTTACACAATTCGGCATCGTCAACCGGACACAACGTGCCCGACCGACAAAAGATATTATACCCGCGACCCAGGCAAAAGTCAAGCGGTTTTTTGAAGTTTATACGCATTTTACCTTGCTCTTATGAATCGAAAATGAAACGGGGATAAATTAATTTTGCGCAAAGCAGGTAATGCGCTTGCAATATCCGGGAAAAAGATGTATGATATAGATGTCAATCAGCTGATGGCAACATTTGGCTGAACAAACATGCGAGGAGACTGCTGCCATGAAAGCCGTTAACATTAAGCTCAGCCTGGCTGAGAACGTGAAGACCTTTGTGAACATCGCCAACCGCTATCCCTTTGACATCGACCTGCGCGTGGGACGCCACGTGGTCGATGGCAAGTCCATCCTGGGTATCTTCAGCCTAGATCTCTCCAAGCCCATCACGCTGGAGGTATACGCGGATCACTGCGATGACCTGATGGAGGAACTGAAGCCCTTCATCATCGGCTGACAAGGGTCGAATCGACGGACAGCGCAATGCCTTGCATTGCGCTGTCCGTTCATCATGAAGCGCATACGCGGGGAAGGAGACTATCTGTGAGGACGATCAGAATCCCCTACGGAAGGGGCAG
>JAFWBZ010000391.1 GCA_017537105.1 Clostridia bacterium
CCCGGGCCATGGGCGCGGGCCGCATCGCCATGGTGGCCCGAACGCCCGGAAGCCTGCGCAACCAGGCTGCCGAGGCCGCCGCCCGGGACCTCGGCGCGGACGAGGTCTACTACTCCGCCGAGGACGGCTACCTCGGGGCGATGCAGCGGGGCGGGGCCTTCGACGCCGCGCTCGTGGCCGCGCCGCCCGCGCTGTGCCGGGATGCCATGGCCGTGGTGGGCTACGGCGGCAACGTGCTGGCCCAGGGCGTCACCTTCGCCGGGAGCGGGGCGGTCACGCTGGACGTGGGCGACATGGTCTTCCAGAAAAAGCAGCTGCTGACCTCGCTGGCGGAGCCCGCGCTGGATTTTCCGCTTTCCATCGAAATGATCCGCTCCGGCCGCGTGGACGCCGGTCGCATCATCACGCACCGCCTGCCGCTGGAGGCGTACGGCCGGCTGAAGGAGCTCTACGGCGCGGACGCCCCCGCCGTCAAGACGGTATTTCTCGGTTGATCCCGCGCAGAATTGTGAACGCATCCGGGAGGCAGATCGATGCAGAGGTTTGACATGATTTCCGACAGGGCCGGCCTGGAGACGCTGATTCGCCGGGTAGGCATTCTGCCGTTCTTCCCCACCGGCGTGCCGGGCTGGTCGCTGGCGGAGAACATCGACCCGGCGGTGTGGTTCACCGACCGGGACGGCCCCTGGGAGTGGAAGGGGCCTCTGGCGTGGGAAAAGGTGTGCGTATACGGCAAGTTCCTCCGGAACAAGGCGGCCTTCGTCAGCCCGGAGTGGTTTGCGGAGCTGGCGAATTACCGGCGCGGCGGGCTGGACTTCGAGGACCTGGAGGCCGCGGGCGAGATTCCCCACCGGGACGGGCTTTTGATGCGCTATGTGGCCGCCCACCCCGGGGAGCTGTCCAAGTACGCCAAGCGCGAGTGCGGCTTTTCCAAGGGCTACGACGCCGCGCTGACCCGGCTGCAGATGCAGACCTGGGTGATCGATCAGGACTTCCGCTACAGCGTCGACCGGTATGGCAAGCCCTATGGCTGGGGCAACGCGGCGCTGATCCGCCCCGAGGACTGGCTGGGCGTGGACTTCCTCGGCCCGGCGGAGGGTCGCACGCCGGAGGAATCCCTCGCGCGCATCCTCGGGCACCTGGCGGCGCTCCTGCCCGACGTGGGGGAGGCCGCCCTGCGGCGGGAACTGAAATAAGAAAGGGCGAGGCGCCTCAAAAGAAGAGGCGCCTCGCCCAAATCCTACTTTATCAGCCCTGCGGCCGGTAGAACACCGCCGTCTCGTCGGGCTTCAGCGCATTGTACCACTCCAGGTCGATTCCGCCGTTGCCGTCGTCCAGCATGCGGAGCGTGCCCGAGACCTCCGTGGAAAGGGCGTCGCCCATCTCCCCCTCGGACGAATCGGTGCCCTCGGACGCGTAGAGCGCGCCGTCGGAATAGACGAACGCATCCAGCTCGCAGTCGTAGGCCATGTTGGCGCGAAGCACCTGGGCGCCCTCCGGGCCCGTGGTGCGGATCTCCAGCGCCCAGCCCAGGCCCTCGTTCTTCGCGATGGTCATGCCGGCCATGATCTCGTCGTTGACCAGCCACTCGCCCGCGATGTAGGGATCCTGCTCCGACTCCGCGGGAGATTCGGCGTTGGAGCCGCCGAGGACCTCCTGCACCGCGCCGTCCCGGACCCGCAGATCCCAGGTCAGGGCCCTGTCGCAGGCGATCGCATTCATGTGCCGGACGCAGACGGTCATGTCTCCGTCGGCCACGGGATCGTAGCGCACCACGAAGGTGTCCTCGAGGATGTCGGCGTCGTACAGCTTCACCACGGAATCGTCCTGAGACATATCGTCGGCCACCCAGCCCTCGTCGCCCTCGGCGACGGGGATCTGAATGATAAAGCTGCCCTCTTCGATCAGGCAATTGATCTCCAGGTCCTCCGGGGCCTCGGCTCCCTCCGCCAGCGCGGCAAGGCCGAACAGGCTCACCGCTGCGATCAGCAGCAGCGCAAGGATTTTCCAGATGTTCTTCATTTGAGCTTCCCTCTTCTCTATATTGCACGGCGCCGCAGGCAGCGGCTCCATGCCTTCAGGAACGGCCCGCGGGGCCCTTCCCTCCGTTCATGCAAAAACGCCGGTCGATCTGACCGGCGTTCCAAAGGTGGCGATGCGGAAGGGGCTCGAACCCTCGACCTCCAGCGTGACAGGCTGGCATTCTAACCAACTGAACTACCGCACCATAGTGGGCCTTCAGGGATTTGAACCCCGGACCGATCGGTTATGAGCCGACTGCTCTTACCGCTGAGCTAAAGGCCCGCAACCGTTATGGATGAAGTGGCGACCTCTACGGGACTCGAACCCGTGTTACCGCCGTGAAAGGGCGGTGTCTTAACCGCTTGACCAAGAGGTCGCAGATGGTCGGGGTGACAGGATTCGAACCTGCGGCCCCATGCTCCCAAAGCACGTGCGCTACCAAACTGCGCCACACCCCGTTGTGGAGGCCGTGCCTCACAAGGAACAGAAAAATTATAGCACGAATGGCCGATAGTGTCAATACCCGGCACCGGCTAATTTTAGGTAAATGGGCGTTGTGCGGGACGGGCAAATGTGGTATACTGCGGGCATACGGAGGTGACCGCCATGAAGCGTCTGACAGGGATATTGCTGTGGATTCTGCTGCTCTGCTGCGCGGCGCGGGCGGAGGGACTGGGCACGCCGGAGACGGTCCGGTCCGCGCTGGACCGCTCTCCCTTCGGCGGCAAGGTCTGGACGGAGGAGGCCGGGGGCCGGGTGCAGTCGCTGGCGCTGGACGCGGACACCGTGATCACGCTGTGCGCGGACGGCGGCAGCCTGGTGGCCGTGAGCGTCACGGCGCCCCAGAGCCGGGAG